>NZ_JBQTDC010000004.1:0-179956 GCF_052353045.1 Halomonas sp. AOP7-B1-5
AATAGCTACTTTATCGAGCAGTGGACGCGTGACGGTTTTCCAGAAGAGCGTCAGGCTGAAGTAGAAATCTATCTATCGCGCATGATGGACCAGTTGGGTACCGAACTTCTGTTTATTGCCGCGCAATACCAGGGCCGTGGCTACTACTTTCAGTATCGTGATGGCGAGTTTTTACAGCGTACCCTTGAGCCTACTGGAGGCGCCGACGATTGGTATTATCAGTTCACTGACAACGGGGAACTTTTTGAGCTGAATTTAGACAATGACACGTTCTCGACAGAGGAGGCCTTTGTCTTTTTGAACTTCCGTAGCACTCAAAACGCCGTCAATGGCCGCCCGCTGCTGGTAGCGGGCGCAGGTCTTGATTTGTCACGCCTTGCTCTTCTGATTGAAAACTTCCGTCTGGGAAAAACGGGCCGTGCTGCCCTGCTAAACGCTGAAGGCGAACTGCTGGTGCGTAGCGATGAAACCGATATTGAGGCGCTGCGTAGCCAAACGCCTGAGCAACTGGCACAACAGGGCAATACCTCAACGGTGTACGAGATTGAACGCGACAACCATGTCTATTTGATGAGTACGGTGTGGCTGCCGCAGCTACAGCGCTACTTAAAGGTGGAAGTCTCCAAGTCAGAGTACTTAACAGCCTCCCGTGAGCGCTTTTTAGCTTCAACAGGGATTGGGTTATTAATCCTGTTGATCGGCCTAGTGATCCTCTACCCGCTCACCGGCAGGCTCATTCGACCGCTTATTCACTTTCAGCGTCAGTTAAAGCAAATTACTCATAGCCTGGATCTTTCCCGGCGTGTTGAAACGGACGACCGAGCGGAGCTTGGTGATTTGGCCAACCAAACCAATGCGCTGTTAGAGCGTTTATCACGGGCGATTCTGGCCGTTTCCAATAATGCTCATGCGCTGACGCGAGTAGCTGACCAACTGGCTCAAACGGCCGGATTGTCAGGCGTTCATGGCGGCGACATTACCCATGAAGCCAATCAGACCATGGCCGCCGCCGTTGAAGAAATGGCCTCATCGGTTGCCGAGATCACCTCGACCATGGAAGAGCTTTCCACATCGTCGACCCAAATTGCCGATCATTCCCAGTCGGTGGTAGACGTTGCCAATCACACCCTTGAGCGTAGCCGTAAAGGCAGCACGGCCATGCAGCTGCTGCAGGTAAAAATGCAGAATATACGTAGTGACAGCGAGCATAGCCTGGCGGAAATTGTCGCGTTAGGCGCCAAATCTAAACAGATCAACAAGGTGATGGAGCTGATCAATACACTGGCGGCCCAAACCAAGCTAATTGCGTTTAACGCAGCACTTGAAGCGTCAAGTGCCGGTGAGTCAGGCCGCCGGTTCTCGGTCGTGGCAAGTGAAATTCGCCGCTTAGCAGATAGCGTGACGGACTCCACCCAGGAGATCGAGAGCCACACTGACGATATCCAGAGCGCCATCAACCGTTTGGTGGTGGCCTCTGAGAAAGGCGCCTCTTCTATTGAAGAAGGCGTTGAAGTCAGCATGAGTACCGCGCAGGATCTAGATGCCCTGCTCAAGGCAGCAAGCCAGACCAGCAGCGCGGCTCAGCAGATATCGCTGTCCACGCAGCAGCAAAAAACCGCCAGTAATCAGGTAGTCATTGCGCTGCGCGATATTGATATGGCCAGTTCCCGCAGTGCTCAATCGGTACGCAGTATTACTGAGATCAGCCAAGAGATGATTCAAATGTCAGCGGAACTCAACTCGTTGGTACAAGAGTTTACTCTGGCACAACAAGGAGCAGATAATTCACGCCGCTCATGAGGACGCCACGATGAGAGCCATTCGGGTTGTGATTGCAGATGATAGCCGCGTGGCTCGCGATGTGTTGCGCGCGATTCTCACTCGTGATGGCGATATTGAAATTGTCGGCGAAGCAAGCAACGGCCTTGAAGCCGTCGAGCTTGCCCGACGCTTATCACCACAGCTGATTACCATGGATCTCAACATGCCCGATATGGACGGCATGAGCGCTATCGAAGAGATCATGCACACCAAAGGAGTGCCAATTTTGGTGGTCAGCGATCGCGCGGATGCCCAAACGGCTTATCAAGCGCTTGAGGTGGGCGCGCTTGAGGTCATGCCCAAGCCCATGCTGGAAAGTGACGATGCTGAATGGCTGCTGGCGCGGGTGCGGCTATTATCAGGCGTGGCAGTAATTACTCGGCTGCGCCGCCGCTATACCACCCCACCACCCCCGGTGCGGACTGCCACGACGGCCGTCAATGCAACTGCGTCCCGAGGTTTTCGACGGATTATCGCGATTGCTTGCTCAACGGGCGGTCCTCAAGCCCTGGCGCGTCTGCTTAACCGCTTGCCAGCCACGTTTCCCGCCCCGATCGTGATCGCCCAGCATATCAGCCACGGGTTTATTGAAGGCATGGCGCGGTGGCTAGCAACACTATGCGCCATGCCGGTCAGTGTTGGCCGGCACGGCGAGCGCCTGCTGCCTGGAAGGGTGTACTTATCGCCATCAGAAAGCGATCTCTGCGTTACCTCACAACACCGCTTTCAGCTTCAGGAAAGCCCGGCCAATGCGCTTTATCATCCCTGCGGCGACATACTGCTGACGAGCGTTGCCAACGTATATGGAGCAGATGCGATAGGCCTAATTCTAACGGGCATGGGACGCGATGGGGTAAGCGGCATGCGCTCAATTCAGCTGGCGGGCGGTCAAACGCTTGCTCAGGATGAAGCTAGCTCGGTGATTTATGGCATGAATCAGGAAGCGGTTAACGCAGGCGTCATTCAACATATATTGGCTCTTGAAGATCTGCCTGACCGCTTGCTTTGTGAAGTGCGCGGCAACGAGCCTCTATGGCAAGCACCGTTATGAACACGCTGCCCCTGTTTAAAGCGCTAGTGTTAAAGCGTTGTGGGTTACAGCTGGAAGGTGTCGCAGAAGCCCGGCTAAGCAAAGCCATTGAAATACTCTCCAGTATAACGGGGCTAAGCGATGCAGCTTTAATGATCGCCAAGCTTGAGCTGGATGACGCCCTGTTTGATACGTTTATTAGCCACCTGACGATTAACGAAACGTACTTCTTCCGCGAGCCCAAGGCCCTTAACTGGCTGGTTGACACCTACTTGCCCCAACGTTTGGCCGAGAAAGGCGCGCCGCTTGCTATTCTAAGTGCAGGGTGTTCATCGGGCGAGGAGCCTTATAGCTTGGCAATGGCGCTATTTGAGCGCTACGGCGAACGTGCCACCCAGCTATTCACCCTATCGGGAGGCGATGTAGACCAGCAAGTGCTGGCCAAGGCGCGCCAGGGTATCTATAGCGGCTTGGCGTTTCGCGCACTGCATCCGGCGCTCAAGCAACGCTATTTCAGTCATCATCAAAACCATTATAAGATCTGCGAGTCATTACGCTCCTGGGTAACGTTCCACCCTTTTAATCTACTACAGCCTGAAAGCGTTAATGCGCATGGCCCTTTTGACGTTATTCTTTTTCGTAACGTTTCTATCTATTTCGATGAGCCAACGCGGCGACGTATCCAACAACATTTACATCAGCGGCTTGCCCCTGAAGGCATTCTGCTGTGCGGTGTTACGGAAACGCTGGGTAACGACTTAGGCGTATTAGAACTGGTTCAGACTCAAGGCCTTTTCTATTTTCAGCCTTTCAAAATTTCTGCTCTCCCGTCCAGTGTTGAGCCTCAGATTGAGTCTCGGGTTGAGCCTGAACGGCAAATACTTACCCACACAGCACCGGCTATTACTGTTGTTACAAATAGTCCTGCGGCTTTTGAAGAAGTGCCGTCGCCTTCAGATGCGTCTTTTAGTAACCAGCTCCAACGTGCCCACCAACTGCTTAATCAAAATGCTTTTCAGGAAGCCGCCGACCTACTTGAAGAGCTGTTGGCCCAACACCCCTGGTCTGTGGACACACTGCTTCTGGCTGGGCTTGTGGCGCGGTGGCGAAACGCGTTTGAGGAGGCTTACACGTTTTTCAAACGGGCTATCTATGTCGCCCCTGACTGCTGGCCAGCGCATTTTTATAAAGCCGAGCTTTTTCGTCAGGGCGAACTAACCGATGACCCTATTCAGCGCCAGCAGGGCTATAGCACGGTTGTCCGATTACTCAATGAAACGCCCACTGCAAACGGTAGCCTACAGACCATCGCGTCACCTCTTCCTCCAGGCGATGCGTATTTTTTAGCAAAGCGCTACCTAAACACAATGCTTGCCACACAGGGAGTGGGCTAATGGCACTGGATATCCGGCGATTTATACAACGGTTTATAGAAGAAGCCGCAGATCACCTGCCCCGTCTACGCAAGGGAATTAATGCGTTAGAACAGGGCCAGGCCGACCAGGAGTTGATTAACGAGCTGTTTCGCTCCGCGCATACGCTTAAAGGCTCCTCACGGATGCTTAAGCTTTTTCCGATCACAGCACTTGCGCATAGTACGGAAGAGCTGCTTAGTGCGCTGCGCGATGGCACCCAAACCACCAATGCCCAGGTCATCAGCCTGCTTAACCAAGCGACTGACGGCCTGGCGGACATGATCAATCAGTTAACTCAAGGAGCTGCGCCCGAATCGCTGCCTGAAGCCGATGCAGCGCTCTGTCAGGCGCTTGAACAGGCAGCCAGTAACCGTCAGCCTCTGCCTGAGGGGGCATCTGAAGAGGTTGAGCCACCTCTAGAGATTTCAGCGCCACTGACGGAAGCGCCCGCCCGCTCAACGACACGGGCGAGTTCCAATGCCACGGCTGATTTACGCCTAAGCGATACCGTTCGCGTGCGTCTTGACCGCCTGGACGATGTGATTCGCTTGATGGGCGAAGTACTTTCTGGGCACCATCACCTACACAGCCTAGTGGTCCAGGCGAGTGAATTAAGCGCTACATTACCGGCGGATAAACAGGCTCCGTTTAACGCGTTTAACCGCGAGCTAAAAGATAGCGTTTTAGCCCACGACACCTTGATGAGTGACCTCCACGATCGCGCACTGCAGATGCGAATGCTGCCCCTTAACGTTGTGTTTGACCCACTATCGCAAATGGCCAGAGAGCTTGCCCATTCATTGGGCAAACACGTTGACTGCCGGGTACGAGGTAGTGAAATTGAGCTTGATAGGCAGATGATTGATCGCCTGTCAGATCCGCTCATTCACCTGCTGCGTAACGCACTCGACCATGGCATTGAGTCTCCCCACGAGCGTCAGGCAAAGGGCAAACCGGCGCGTGGCCAGCTGACGCTGGAAGCCTGGCAGGATGGTGGCTGGGTGATCGTTGAAATGCATGATGACGGCGCGGGCATCTGTTTAGAAGCGGTACGCCAAAAAGCGCTTACCAAGCAACTGATCAGCGAAGAAGCGTTAGCGGCACTTAGCGAGCAGGAAACGTTGGATTTGATCTTTCTGCCTGGCTTCTCAACGAAAGCCATGATTACCGATTTCTCGGGCCGTGGTGTAGGCATGGATGTGGTTAAACGCACCGTGGTGGATGAGCTAAGCGGGGATATTCAGTTAAGCAGTGAACCGGGGGACGGCGCTCGTTTCACCCTGCGTCTACCGCTATCGCTTGCCATGATGCGCGTTTTATTAATCAGCGTTGGAGGCCTTACCCTAGGCGTCACCGCGCCTTTTGTAGCAGAACTCGTTAAACGCTCGCCCGAGACGTTTATTGATGCTGCGGGGCAAACCACGCTGATCCTACGCAATGAGTTTGTGCCAGTCATTGCCCTGGCCGACCTGCTCGAGCTTCCCACGCCCCAAGCGCAAGTGCCGGAAGTGCTGTTACTTGTAGTTCACCAACGTCATCAAAAGCTCGCCTTGATGGTCGATGCGCTAGTTGACGAACGTGATATGGTAATTAAACCGTTACCGTTACATTTACGCCATTTACCCCTGGTTTCTGGCATGGTCTCCCAAGGGCGTAACGAGCTGATCAGCCTATTGCATGTACCCGCTCTCATTGAACGCAGTCGACGTTCCACACAGCGCACTGCCTATGAAACAACGCCTTCGCCACAGGCACACCGCATTTTAGTGGTGGATGACTCATTGAATACCCGCGAAATTGAAAAAGACGTGTTAGAGGCCTGGGGTTATCAGGTAACGCTGGCTGAAAACGGCAGAGACGGCCTGTCCAAAGCGCTCGCGGAACCCTTTGATGCCGTACTGACCGATATTGAAATGCCCATCATGGATGGCTTTGCGCTTACCGCCCGACTGCGTGAAAGCGAGCTTTATTCTCATAAGCCAATTATTATTATCACGTCGCGGGAAAAAGAAGCCGACCGTCGGCGCGGTATCGAAGTGGGTGCTGACGCATATATTGTCAAAGGCAGCTTTGACCAAAATAACTTGGTAGATACGCTTAAAGCCTTACTCGGTTAGCGTATTATCTTTCATTTAAATGAGGCATTACATGCATATTCTGGTCGTAGACGACGACCCATTGGCGGGTGAAATTACGGCAGCATACCTTGAAGCGTTAGGCCATGAAGTAGTGATAACCCCCGACGCCATGGAAGCGGTTAGCCAACTGGACAGTACGCCTGATATCGAGCTTATCGTCAGCGATATGCATATGCCGCTGATTGATGGACTCGCCCTTTTAGAGATGCTGCGCGAGCAGGAAGTCACGCTACCGTTTATTTTACTGACCGGAGATGCGCCACCACCCCGCGCCCTGGATAATCCTCATTTAACCGCCTGCTTACAAAAAGATGACAATCTCGATAGCACGTTAGCCCAAGCCATTAATCATGCATTCAGCCATTAGTCGATAACATTTGATATGCTTATGATGTTCGCCCAACTGCTCAGGTAGCCTGATGTCACCACCGGCCCTTTCGCTGCATGAAAAGCTTAACCAACTGCGCCAGCGTTTTATCAACCAACTTCCTGCGCGATTGGAGAAAACCACTGAACAGTGGCAGTTAAGCCTTAAATCAAGCGAGGCAGAGTCACGCCTTGCGCCTGATCTTCATCGCTTTTTCCATAGCCTTAAGGGAACCGGACGGTCATTAGGCTTTGAGCGTATTGCGCTGTTTGCTGAGCAGGCAGAAGAAGCACTGACCACTGACCCTCAAAGGGCCGACATTGATACGCGTATCGTTAATCTTCTTAACCAGTTAAAAGACGAGCTGGTGTACCTGCAAACCCACCAGGGTCAGCAAGCCGCTATGGCAGGTCTCAATAGCGTTGAATTCCCACACCAGCCTGAACAGAAGCGCAGCAAACGCCAACGGCTTATTTATTTATGTGACGATGAACCTGAGCATATTAATTCGCTGATGCACCATTTGCGCTGCTTCGGCCATGAAGTCGTTCACTTTGCCACTACCGAATCATTTTTTAATGCCGTGCTGACCCGCCGCCCCGATGCCGTCATTATGGATGTGCAGTTTCCCCATGGCCAAACGGCGGGTACCGAGACGTTAACCAGTTTAAATAAGCTGACCGGGGAGCAGTTACCATCAATCGTTCTATCCGGCCACGGCGATTTCCATTCACGCCTAAGTGCGGTGCGTGCCGGGTGTGACGGGTATTTCACCAAGCCGGTCAAGCCTCTTGATTTGATGCTCGCAATTGATGAGCTCACCTCCCCCATAAGTGAAGAGCCGCTACGCATTTTAATTGTCGATGATGAGAGCGAGGCGGCCGAATACCATGCGCTGCTGCTTGAAGAAGCTGGCATGGTGGTCCAGCAGGTATATCATCCTAACGATGCGCTCAGTGCACTTGAGCGTTTTTGCCCCGATTTAATGCTGGTGGATGTGTATATGCCGGTTTGCTCGGGCGAAGAGCTGGCGACCATTATTCGCCAGCAGCCCGAACATGTTGGCCTACCGATTATTTATCTTTCCAGCGAAACCGATAGCCAGAAGCAAATGTCGGCGATGACGGCGGGGGTTGAGGCATTTATTACCAAGCCTGTCATACCCGCCGAGCTCGTTTCAGCGGTCCACTTGCGCGCTGAGCGCCTGCGCCTGCTACGCTCGCTCATGACCCAAGATAGTATGACCGGCCTTTACAATCACAGCACGACGACTGATTTAATCAATAAAGCGTTAATCCAGGCGCACCGCAATGGCCGCCAACACGCCATGGCAATGATCGATATCGATCATTTTAAAGAAGTGAACGATACCTATGGTCATCTAGCCGGTGATCAAGTCATTATCACCTTGGCAAGGCTACTGAAAACACGCTTTCGGCTATCTGATATTATTGGCCGGTATGGAGGCGAAGAATTCGTCGTTTTGCTAAAGGACGTAAGCACCGAGCAAGCGGTTAAATTAATGGACAACTTGCGCAATGACTTTGGACAAGTGGATTTTTATGCTGGCGAAGTGAGCTTTCGCTGTACCTTTAGCGTTGGGATCAGTGACTTCCCCGCCCATCCCTCTACCCAGTCACTGCGCTTAGCCGCCGACCAAGCGCTTTACCGCGCAAAACGTCAAGGACGCAACCAGGTAACGACCAGCCAGGAGTTAGATCATGACGCCTCCGCCTGCGAATGAGCCCGGCAGCCTCACGCTTGAGCAGGCGCTTGCCGAGCATGATGAAAACGTATCTATTGTCGATGTAGAAGAACCTAGCCAACAGCTGGTGCTATTTAGAGTAGCCGGTCAACGATTTGCGCTCCCTGGCGGTGTGGTTAAAGAAATTATTAGCCATGATCAACCCGTGTATTTTGTTCCTGGCTTACCCACTACGACAGAAGGCGTGCTGCATCTACGCGGACATATTGAGTCGGTCATTCAACTCAACGTTTTGCTGGGTTTACCCTTACCCAGCGGCACCCAGCCAGGAATGATCTTACTGGTATCGGCAGCAGGCATTTGCAGCGGCGTGCGTATTGAACAGCTAGATGATGTATGCGATGTGCCTACCAGCCTGCTTCAACCGCCACCGGATACGCTTTCAAGTGCGCTGCGCCCGTATGTCAGCGCTCTTTGGCAACTCGACGAAGGCGTCACTGCCGTACTGCTGGATGCTGAAACCTTGTTCAAGGCTTATCAGGACGGGCTGGGATAGCCATGCCTTTGGAGCTGCTTAGTAATAGCGCACCTCAAGGCGCTGTGCCAATGGTGTTGTTCAGCGCAGGGGCATTCCGGGCGGCCTTGGAAGCCCGCCATGTCATGAGTATGTCAGACCAGCCTCGTGCCTCTCGTTATATAGAGGCCGCCGCGCTACTGTTTCAACATACTGCGCCCGCCACTCACTGGCTCACGCTTAACGACACCGAGGGTAGTTGGCAATTAGGCGTTAGTCATCCGGTGACGTTGCACTCATTTGCAGCCAGCGAACTACATCCCTTGCCGCCACTTTTGAAAGCACGCCGCCCTCATGCTGCCTTGTGCGGGGCTACTTTTGAGCAGCAAACGCTTGTACTGCTATTGGATGCACACTTGCTTACACCGCAAGCCACAAACAGTTAACGGTATCGCCTTGCCTGACCTGATCATTAGGCGGAATGACCGCAAAAGCATCGGCCTCAATACACGACGACAGCACACCGGAGTTCTGGTCGGCAAACGCATCGGCCACTAAGCCCACGGGCGTGAAGCGCAGAGAAACGCGCATATAGTGCTGGCGCGGCCCGGTCGATGTATCAAAATTTGCCGTCGCCGTTAGCGCGGGTAACTCAGCAAGCGCGGGACAGGCCATCAGCACTCCCATAAGCGGGCGCAAAAAAAGCCAGGCACCCACAAACCCCGATACCGGATTGCCTGGCAAGCCGATAAACCGAGCTTCACTTCCATCGTCCCGGGGCACGCGGCCTAATGCCAAAGGCTTGCCTGGGCGTATGGCTAGGCGCCATAAATCCATCTGCCCCAACTGCTCAAGCGCTGCTTTAACGTGGTCCTCTTCGCCTACGCTTACGCCCCCGGTACTAACGACCACATCCGCCTCGGCGGCCGCCTGGGTTAATAGCGCCACTGTCTGGGTGTAGTCATCCGGCACGCTCATTACCCGCACAACGTCAGCTCCAAAATTCTCAAGCAGACGCTTTAACATCGGCCGATTAGAGTTATAAATCTGACCCGGCGCCAACGGCGTGCCCGGGTCAACGATCTCATCGCCGGTTGAGAGCAGCGCAACCCGCGGGCGAGAACGCACGCTAACATGGGTGATGCCCTGCCCTGCCAAATGCCCGAGCGCCGCCGCTTCCAAGCGTAGCCCCTTCTTGAGTAGACATTCGCCCTGACGAACATCACGCCCTTGGCGGCGCACGTTGTCATCCACCGGGATATTCGCCGGTATCAAGGCCTTGTCAGCCTCAACGCTGACGCGCTCCTGCATCACCACACAGTCAGCCCCTTCAGGCAGCTCACCGCCGGTAAAAATCCGTGCGCAGCTGCCAGGGGCAAGCGGGGCGGACTTTGCGCCTGCTGCAATACGCTGGCTAATCGGCAGCCACTGGCCGGCATCGCTGGCACGCAGCGCATAGCCATCCATTGCGCTATTATCAAAGGGCGGCACGTTCAACGTCGCCATCACATCGGCGGCAAGTACTCGCCCAGCGGCGGCGTCAAGCGACACGCTTTCAGCCTCAACAGGGTTTACACCGGCCAGCAACGCTTCAAGGGCGGCACTTATCGACTGCAAATCAGCCATGCTGACCTCGGCCAGGGATGACCAGATTGGCAAAGTTACATGGCTTGTGGCGGCTATCCAGCTGTTCCTTCAAAATTTTCTCCCAGCCCGTACGGCAGGCACCGGTTGACCCTGGCAGGCAAAATAGTACGGTCGCGTTGGCTAACCCACCCAGACATCGGCTTTGAATGGTCGAGCTGCCGATCTCATCGCCGCTTAGCTGACGAAAGCGTTCACCAAACCCTTCGATGCGTTTATCCAGCAGCACCGATACGGCTTCCGGCGTGGAATCTCGGCCGGTAAAGCCGGTGCCGCCAGTGGTAATAACGACCTGCACTTCGGCATCGGCAATCCACTGGGCCACGACCGCACGAATCTGATAGATATCGTCTGGCACAATGCGCTTATCGGCAAGCTGATGGCCCGCTGCTGTCAAACACTCGACCAGCAGTTGGCCTGAACGATCGCTCTCTTCAGTACGCGTATCTGAAATGGTCAGTATGGCTATTTTAAGCGCAACCATCGGCTCCATAGGCTTACTCCTGATATTCTTTCTTGGCTTGACGGGCTTCCAGCGCGGCCAGCTGCTCAGGCGTTGCTTTTGCCTGATAGTGCTCTTTCCACTCGCTGTAGGGCATGCCGTAAACGTATTCACGGGCGGCTTCATAATCCAGCGACTTACCGCGCTCTTCCGCCGCGTTTACCATCCACTTTGAAAGGCAGTTACGACAAAAATCCGCCAGGATCATCAGATCGATATTCTGAACATCCTTGTTGTCGTCCAGATGGCGCAGTAAGCGACGAAAGGCGGCAGCCTCAAGCTCGGTGCGGGTACCCTGATCAAGCTCGTTAAAATCTGACATTAGCGTTCTCCGTATGAAAAGTAACTTTCGTGCAGCATACCAAAAGACAACGCTTATCGGCGCTGTTCACTTAGATAACCTAGGCAGGCGAACCCGCTGATTGATATGGGTCATCGTGCTTACCATCAATTATCTAACGCATAGACAAATAAGGTCCCTGCCCGCCATCATAGCGATAAGGGATCTACACTTAGAAGTGGCGCGGCTGATTGACCAATCTTGTTAATCCTCGCCCATTGTTACAGGAGGCATGCCGATGATCACGACCCAGGCGTTAACCGGCATGGTGCTTGCTGGCGGTGAAGGCCGCCGCATGGGCGGGCGCGATAAGGGCCTGGAGCCCTTTGCAGGGCTGCCCCTATTTGCCCATACGGCCGCCAAGCTTGAAGGACAAGTCGCTGAACTGCTGATTAGCGCTAACCGCAATATTGATGCCTACCGCCTATTTGGCCGCGTGATCAGCGATGTAGAAGCCGGCTTTCACGGCCCGTTAATGGGCATTTATAGCGGACTGTGTGCTGCAAGTACGCCGTGGCTTCTAATAGCTCCTTGCGATACGCCTCTGCTTCCAGATAACGTGGTCGCAAGAATGCTGGCAGGCCTCCAAAACGCCGATATCGCAGTGGCGTTCGATGGCCAGCGTCTTCACCCAACCGTTGCCTTAATACGCACAGCGCTTGCTGATGATCTACATATGGCGCTTAAAAGCGGCGAGCGTAAAGTCCAACAGTGGTATAAACGCCATGCACTTAGCCAGGTGGATATGTCTGACTGCCCAAATGCCTTTACCAATCTGAATACGCAAGAAGATAAAATTCGCCTGGAAGCGCAGCTGATGGCGCCCAAGGGGGCATTGTGACGCTCTCCTGCTTTGAGCTTGGCGAACACATGTTAAGTGTGGAAGAGGCTCGCCAAGCGCTGTCCGCGCTGATTGAAAAGTCCCTGCCCAGTGAAGTTATCGATTTAAGTCAGGCCCACGGGCGGCGCTTGGCACAGGACGTTATAGCGCCAATTAACGTCCCGCAAAATACCAATGCCGCGATGGATGGCGTAGCACTTGCCTGGCCCGATACGCCTCAACATCAATGGCCGCTTATCGGCAGCTCGCTCGCCGGGCGCGCTTTTGACACACACGTACCGCCTGGGGCCTGCGTGCATATCACCACCGGTGCCCCACTACCGCTAGGTACCGACACGGTCATCATGGGCGAGCAGCTCACCGAGCATGCCCAGCACCTTACAATTAATACGCCTGAGCGTGTTAAGCGTGGCCAGAACGTGCGCATGGCAGGGGAAGATATTGCGGCAGGCAGCATGGCGCTGGCTAAGGGAAAACGTTTGGATGCCCCCGCGATGGGTCTGCTCGCCTCACTAGGGGTGGCCAGTATCGCGGTCGTCAAGCAGCCAACCGTTGCGCTGTTTTCCACGGGCGATGAGGTCACGGCTCCTGGCGAGCCGCTCGAAAGCGCCAGCATTTATGATGCCAATCGATTTACCCTGATGGGCTTATTAACCGAGCAGAATGCAAAGGTTATCGATCTAGGCATTCTTCCGGATAACCCGCAGGCGATACAGGCGGCACTCTCAGAGGCCGCCCAAGTGAGCGACCTGGTATTGACCAGTGGCGGCGTATCGGCGGGCCAGGCTGATTTTACCCGGGCAGCGCTTGAACAACTGGGGCAGCTGGCTTTCTGGCGGGTAGCGTTACGCCCAGGGCGCCCCCTGGCCTGTGGCTGGCTGGGCGAGTCGCGCACGCCCTTTATGGGCTTGCCCGGTAATCCGGTGGCTGTCATGGTAACCTTTTACCAGTTTGTAGTCCCCCTATTACACCACCTGCAGGCATTGGCCATTACCCCGCCCCCTAGGCTATACGCTGTCGCTGATGAAGTGCTTAAAAGCCGCTACCAGCGCACCGATTTTTTGCGCGGCGTTTATCATAGCGATACACAGGGTGTGCTCCATGTACGCACCACCGGTGCTCAGGGGTCAGGCATTTTAAGTTCGATGGTCGCCGCTAACTGTCTGATCGAACTACCCGCGGATCAGGACGGTGCGCAAGCTGGCGAGATCGTCTGCATTCAACCACTTTTGAGATGGCAATGACCGAGCAACTAATTGATGACTTTGGTCGCCGGGTTAGCTATGTCCGCATCTCGGTGACCGACCGCTGCGATTTCCGCTGCGTGTACTGCATGAGTGAAGAAATGACCTTTCTCCCGCGTGCGCAGGTGCTAACGCTTGAGGAGATCAGCCAGATTGCCCGCGCGTTTACCGAGCTGGGCGTGGAAAAAATCCGCCTGACCGGTGGCGAACCCCTGGTGCGCCGCGGTATCGAGCAGCTTGTGGACGAAATAGGCGCGCTCCCAGGGCTTAACGACTTCACAATGACGACCAATGGCGCCAGCCTTCGCAAACATGCCAGCAGGCTTTATGCCAGCGGGCTGCGTCGCCTCAATATCAGCCTTGACTCGCTTGATCCTGAACGCTTTAAGAAGCTCACCCGCACCGGGGATTTAGCGCGTGTGATTGACGGTATTCACGCCGCTCAGGAAGCCGGATTTACGCGCATCAAGCTGAACGCAGTCATTCTCAAAGGCCGCAATGACGATGAAGTGCTGGATCTGGTCGATTTTGCGCGTAATGAAGGGCTGGATATCAGCTTCATTGAAGAAATGCCGCTGGGCGACGTGTCCGACCACTCCCGGGCGGAAACTTTTTATTCAAGTGATGACGTTCAAGCGCTGATTGAAAAGCGTTACGCCTTAACGCCTACGACTGAAACCACCCCAGGCCCATCGCGCTATTTTAAAATGGCCGATAGCAACAGCCGGGTTGGCTTTATTTCCCCGCACAGCCACAATTTTTGCGACACCTGCAACCGTGTCCGGGTCACCGTTGAAGGCCGCCTTCTGCTCTGTTTAGGCAATGAGCATTCGGTCGATTTGCGCGCAGTAATGCGCCGCTACCCCGGTGATATAGCGCGGCTCAAAGAAGCTATAGTCAACGCGCTACCGCTTAAACCAGAGCGCCACCACTTCACGACCGACGGTGACGTTCAGGTCGTGCGCTTTATGAATATGACCGGAGGTTAACGCGTGGCAGCGTCAAAAAAAGTGCCGGTGCATATCATTACCGGCTTTTTAGGCAGTGGCAAAACCACGCTTATTCACAGCCTGATTGAGCAAAAACCGGCGGATGAAAAGTGGGCCATTCTAGTCAATGAGTTTGGCCAAATTGGCATTGATCAGGCCATGTTTGATCAGCGCGACGATGTCGTTATCAAAGGCCTGCCCGGTGGCTGCCTGTGCTGTCAGCTTGCCTTTGTACTCCAGGCGGCGTTGGTGAATCTGCTCGCACGAAGTAAACCTGACCGCGTGATTATTGAACCCTCGGGGCTCGGTCATCCGGCGGGGTTACTCGACCTGTTACGTGGCGAAGCTTTCCATGATGTGGTCGAGGTACACGATATTATTGCCACGTTAGACCCTCGCCGCCTGGACGACCCGCGTGCACGAACGCACGAAACGTTTCAAGATCAGCTGGCCATAGCGGATGCCGTGGCGCTTACCATGTTTGATCAGTGCACAAGCCAACAGCAACAAGCTGCCCAGCAGTTTGTTGAAGCGCTCTGGCCGCCACGCAAATGGATTGAACAGATCGCTAACGGCAGCCTGCCGCTGGAGCGCTTAACGGGCAGTGGCCAAAGTGATGCACATGAGTTAGCCATGCCTGAAGCGCACCGCACACTTATTGCCCCGCCCAGTCTTGACGGTGGTTTTTTTGATTTTCCACCGGCCAAGGGCGCGCCGCAGCAGGAAACCGGCACTGCTCTTGGCTATATAAGCCTGGGCTTACGCTGGCACCCGAACGAGTGTTTTGATATCGATCACTTAGCGCATTGCCTGGGAGAGTTACCCCGACAGGCGCGGATCAAAGGGGTTTTTCATACCTCTAGCGGCTGGCAGCGGCTTAACCGTGCCGATGGCGCGCTGGAAATAGACAGCAGCACCTGGCGCCAGGACTCTCGCCTGGAAGTGATTATTCCTGAAGCCTTTGGTAACGCCGTGCCGAATATCCAGACACTCGCGACACAGCTTGGCGCCTCGGCAGTGCATCAAGATAGTTAGAACTGCATAAAAATAGTTAGAATTATGCAGCAGCAAGCTGCGCTTCGAATTCTTCAAGCGTAACAGGACGACCAAACAGGTAACCCTGGTAAGCACAGCAGCCATGGGCCAATAGCCATGCCTGCTGTGCTCGGGTTTCTACCCCTTCGGCAATAATCTCCAGATCAAGGCTTTCCGCCAGTACGATAGTACTCTCGACAATCGCCGCGTTAGCGCTACTGGTCAGCACCTGCTGCACAAAAGTTTGGTCGATCTTGAGCTGATCCAATGGCAGCTGCGCCAAATAGGCAAGTGATGAGTAGCCAGTGCCAAAATCGTCCAGTGAGAAGCGCACGCCCAGCGCTTTTAAACTAAGCATTTTATCGTGCGCGTTGTCATCTGGCTCTAAAAAGAGCGACTCCGTCACTTCAAGCTTTAAGCGTTCAAGCGGGGCCTTGGAGCGGTTAAAAATAGCCTTAACATGGGGGATAAATTCAATATCGTGAAACTGCAGCGGGCTAATATTAACCGACATGGTCAAATGACACAGCTGGTCATTCTGCGCCCAAAGCGCCAACTGGTAACAGGCTTTTTCTAGCACCCATGCGCCTACTTCACTGATCAGGCCGGTACTCTCTAACAAAGGAATAAACTCTTCTGGAGAGACGAGACCACGCTCTGGATGCTGCCAACGTAACAGCGCCTCAGCACCAATGGCATTCCCATTGATATCGACCTGGAGTTGGTAGTAAAGCTGCCATTGATGAAGTACTAGCGCTTGGCGTAAATCGCGCTCCAAATGAATTGAGGCCAACAGGGCGGCCTGCATCACGGGGTCAAAAAAGCACAGCGTGTCGCGCCCCTTCGCCTTCGCCTGAAAGAGCGCCATATCAGCCTGCTGAAGGTACTCATCTTGCCCGGTTGGCGAGTGGCTTAAAAGCGTAATGCCTATGCTGGCGCTCACGCTGATGGAGTGATCGATCAGCGTACTGGTACGCCGTATTGTTGCCATCAGCTTATGGGCTATGCGCTCTGCAAGCTGTGCGGCTTTGACCGGGTCGTTATCCAGGGACTGTATCAGTACCGCAAATTCGTCTCCGCCCAATCGCGCCAGTGTATCGCTTTCACGCAGCTGTTGGCTGAGCTGACGCGCGACCCCCTTAAGCAGATGATCACCGATGGGATGGCCCAAAACATCGTTAATTTGCTTAAAATGGTCAATATCGATAAACAGCAGCGCCCCATAGCTGCGGTGGCGAACCACCTCTTTAAGCGCAACCTCCAAGCGGTCCATAAACAGCCGACGGTTCGCAAGTCCCGTGACAGAATCAAAAAATGCCAGCTGATGGATTTCCTGTTCGGCCGCTTTACGCTCACTGATATCTACGATGGTCGCCACGTAATGGGTCAATTGGTTATCAGCATTACTAATTGAACTAATCGCCAACCATTCGGGGAATACATCACCGTTTTTACGCTGACTCCACACTTCACCTTCCCAGCGCCCATATTTTTTTACGCTGCGCCATAACTGATGGTAGAAGCTAGGCCCATGGTGCCTCACGCCAAACATATCGGGATTATGACCAATTACCTCGTCTTCGGCATAGCCGGTAATTTGGGTGAACGTAGGGTTTGCTTTAAGTATCGTGCCTTGGGCATCGGTGATAATAATGCCCAAATGGGCTTGAAACGATGCCGCAGCAATGCTCAGTTCTATTTCGCTCTTTTTCGCTTCCGTGATATCCCGCGCCACCACCAATGTACCCGAGAAGCTGCCATCGGCACGCACCAGAGGGCTTACCACTGCCTGAAAAAACAGTTCTCCATTGAGCACCATCAGCGGATATTCAATAGTGACGGCTTTGCGATGCCACTTTACCTGCTCGAACACAGCATTAAAGCGTTTGGTTAAATCAGGCGAAAGAATCTCGTTATAGTGTTTCCCGATCAAGCCAGTGTCGCCCTTTATTGTCATTTCATTATGCAATACATGCATATAGGTAATCCGATCTTGCGTGTTAAAAACAAAAATCAGATCCTGAATAGAGTCAATAAGTGCCTGAAGATGGGCTTCTCCTGCTTGAGCTCGAGCGCGTGCCTGTTCAAGCTCCTGAAGGCGATACTGTAATAACAAGGCGAGTTTTAGCCGATTGACGTAATGACGTACTCCCCAAGCTCCGAGTACGACAATGCAGGCCCAGATGCCAACTAAAATAGCTAATCGCTGATACCACTGTGCCAGAATCTGTTCCATATCCATGCCGACCACTATCCACAACGGATAACCCTGGACTTTCTGTATCCAAAAAAAACGCTCTCGATTATCCAAAGAAGACCACATGGTGTTTGACCAGAGCAATTGACCGCTATCCACAATACGTTGCACGGTGGGTCCATCTAGCTGCGCCCCTATTTGCGTGTGCTCATCTAGGCCAGGGTTCCTGGCGATTAACCTAAGCGTTGGGTCAATCAAGGCGATACTTTCACCGGCCTCTATTTGCATTTGGTTAATGGTATCTGCAAATATTTGAGGGGCTACGCTCGCCACCGCTACGCCCATAAAGGAGCCCGTTTGATCGGTTAAGCGTCGTGCATGATAAAGTACGTACGCAGGCTCCTCCCCCGTCCATTGAAGCGGAGTGACTACGTCTTCCTGACGACTATTATCAGGATTGCTTAAGATCTTAAAGAAATCACTATCACTTAAATTAATCCCCTCATAACGGTTATTGCCACTGCTGGCAAGTACAGTACCCTGAGTATCAAGCAAACTAATCCCTTGGACTAACGGTGCATAGTGACGCCGATCATTTAGCGCTTTTACCATTTGTCCTGCTGTGGCTTCAATGGGCATCCCCTGAAGATCAGCGAGTTCATCAACACTTAAAAGCGCCTGATTACTTTGTGAGAAGACACTTTTCACCCACTCGCTGATAATGCTTGACCGGGCAGCGCTGTGAGACTCTACGGAATTGAGTTCTTGCAGACGCTGCTCGTAAAGTAACCAAGCAAAGAGGCTGCACAGCAACAGCGAAGCAAGAATATATAAAATGTAAACATTGCGGCGCTGACGACGAAAGGAGGTATAAGATATTCTTTCGCGCCCTTTATCTTCATCATACTGAACCAATGCATTCAAAACGGGCATAGTGCATCGACCTTAGTCAACATTAAAAAGAAGGTATAATTAATATATGGCCACAGCCAGCCATAAACTAACGACACCAGTTCTTATCCTGTTAACTGGTTAATTAAATTATTCATAGGAAAAATAAAAACCATACAGCTCATCACGACTGACAATAATAAAGTGGCTTGATTCATCTGAGTATCGTTTTTTTCCAATAGATATCATTTATTTAAATAAAAATCATCTAATATAACTATTGAGAAGCATTGCTCCTTCCAATAAACACTCTGAATCACATTACGTCAACGCAAAATTTAAAACTTAGATATAACTAAAAACAACCAATAAGTAGCATTTTAAATGTCTCGATATGAGTTTTAAAAACGATAACGCAATAACTCTTAATTATTAAATAACAAAAAAAGACTACCTATAAGCAAGCCCTCGCTAAAAGGCCATATGACTTCGTTAACCCCACCGGCATTAGCTTATTGAGAGTCATCTCATAAAAATAGCGCATCTACCTAACACACCGGCAAGCAAGGCAATCTCCTTTACCCTGGAGTGACACAGGCCTCATTGATTAAAATTAAGCTTTTTATTTTAATTTTTTTATATTCATTTTATTTTTCACTTCAGCGGCGTATCAAATTTCGCAACGCGCTGTTCCTCATGTAGATAAAGACAAAGCAGGGCTTCCTTGAGACTATGAGAACATATCTCATATAAAACATCTTCTCATAAAAGGAATATCCATGAAGTCTCAGGTTCTTGCTGCATCGCTGATTTTCACCGCTGTTAGCTCCATTGCTCATGCTCAGGAGCGTATCGCCACCTTCGATTTAGGCAGCTTGGATACGCTTGATGCACTCGGCGCTAGCGAGCAGGTAGTCGGTATTCCCAAGCAAGTACTGCCTGATTACCTTTCAAAATATAACGCTGATGCTTATACCGACCTTGGCGGCCTGCGCGACCCTAATCTTGAAGCTGTCGCGCAAAGCGAGCCAACCCTTATCCTTTACACTGGCCGCCAGGGTGACTGGGAAGCTGAATTTGAAGAGATTGCACCGCTGATGAATACCAGCTTACAAGGTGACGATTACCTGGCTGCCTTTGATGACAACGTACGTCAGATCGCCAGCAAAGTAGAGGCTGAAGAGCGCGCCGAAGAAGCTCTTGAAGCGCTGCATGCCGATATTGAACGTCAGCGCGAGGCGTTGGATGAAGCATTACGCGTACTGGTTGTGACCCATAACGATGGCAATCTGGGCCTAAATACGCATCCGGTCGTGCACGATGTGCTGGGTATCAAAAAACTGGAAATGCCGGACAGCGTCACCAGCGTACAGCGCGGCAACCGCACATTTACACCACTCACCATGGAAGCCATTGGTGAAATCAATCCCGATGTACTGCTCGTAGTGGATCGTAGCGCAGCCATCGGTAACGATGCTGCCGATACACAAGCGCTAGAGCAGGCGTTATCGGATGCAGGCGCGTCAGAGACTCGCCTGGTAGTGCTAACGCCCGCACTTTGGTACCTGTCGGGTGGTGGTCTGCAAAGCCTGAAACTTCAGATCGACGAGGTCGTCGACGCGCTATAAGTCCTATTACGCTGTGAACGTATGCCCCTGCACCGCTATGCGGCCAGGGGCTTTTTCATTAAGCATTAACGTCCCAGGGTATAGAATTCATCGTTTGCGCGCATATTGGTGACATTGGCCATCCGGTTAGACATACCGAAGAAAGCTGTAATCGCGGCAATATCCCACAGATCCTCTTCATCGAAGCCATGCTCCGCCAAGGCAGTAAAGTCGTCTTCGCCTACGGCGTAGGCTTGATCAGTTACTTTCAGAGCAAAATCCAGCATGGCCTTTTGTCGGGCTGAAATATCCGCTTTGCGGTAATTAAGCGCCACCTGATCCGCCACCAGCGGATTTTTAGCGCGAATACGTAAAATAGCGCCATGCGCAATCACACAGTACTGGCACTGATTGGCAGCGCTGGTCGCAACGACAATCATTTCCCGCTCAGCGAGCGTCAAGTTGCCCGTTTTTTCCATCAACGCATCGTGATACGCAAAAAAAGCCCGAAACTCATCAGGGCGGTGCGCCAGAGTAAGAAAGACGTTGGGAATAAACCCGGCTTTCTCCTGTACGCCTTCAATGCGTTCACGAATATCGGCGGGCAGCTCATTCAGGGCAGGAATGTGAAAGCGGCTGACCGGATGACTTACCCGACGGCTTTCGTTCTGTTGTTTATCGGGCTCACTCATCTCTTTATTTGCTCCAGTCATCATGGGACGCCTCATTGTTGTTATCAGGGAGACACGTCACTAACACTAAAGCGGAAGCTGAAAAGACACAATCACTACGCTTGAGGCAATAGAAGCGCAATGCCCGCTAACGCGGGCACCTGGATTGGCTGACTTGGACAAAGCACGTTAACCTACAACTACACCGTCTAAGGAGCCGATAATGAGCCTATTAACCGCTCGCAGTTTTTTAGCAGAACATGCCCCTGATATCGAAATTATCGAGCTGGAGGAGAGCACGGCGACCGTGTCCCTGGCAGCGAAAGCCCATGGGGTTGAGCCCGGACAAATCGCCAAGACGCTTGCTTTCAAAGTGGGCGAGAACCCCTTTTTGATCGTGGCCGCCGGTAACACCCGTATCGATAACGGCAAAATTCGCAATGTTTTCGATGGCAAAGCCAAAATGTTGGATGCCGATACGGTAATGGAACTCACCAGCCATCCGGTAGGCGGCGTATGCCCGTTTGGTCTGGCGACCAGCGTGCCCGTTTATTGTGATGAGTCGCTTTTGGCGTATGACGAAGTACTGCCCGCCGCAGGTTCCTCTAATAGCGCCGTGCGCCTGTGCCCCAAACGGCTTGCCGAGCTGGTAGATGCCGATTGGGTCGATGTGTGTACGCTTTCAGAACCCCACGAGCAGGTCGATTAAACAACGTGCTCGACAAGGTTTAACCTGGCCTCTAGCTGCGCATTCACAATCGGCGTAAGATAGGTAGGCTGCTATGCAGCAATGTTCTCAGGGCGGGGTGAAAGTCCCCACCGGCGGTGATGGTACCTTTCCTAATGAAAGCGGCCTAAGCCCGCGAGCGCTCTTACTGGCTTGCCAGTGAGAGGTCAGCAGATTCGGTGAGAAACCGAAGCCGACGGTGATAGTCCGGATGAAAGAGAACGGCATCAACTCAACGACGTTATTCCATTCGGAAGGCGTGCGTTTTGCCTATTGGCGGATGCCGAATGCCCTGATTCTGGTACCACTTATCCAAGAGAATGACCATGAATCAGACCTTTCCTTTAGCACTCTCCTCACATACTACATCCCAGCGCATTGCGTTTATTCAGGGCCATTGGCACAACGACATCGTCGGCCAGGCCTATCAGGCATTTATTGAGGAAGTGGAGCGTAACGGCTTATCTGCAGACCAAGTGGATACGTTTACCGTTTCAGGCGCGTATGAAATTCCGCTACAGGCCAAAGTATTGGCTGAAAGCGGCCGCTATGGCGCGATTGTCGGCGCAGGCTTTGTGGTGGATGGCGGCATCTACCGCCACGACTTCGTCGCTCACGCAGTCATCGATGGCATGATGCGCGTTCAACTCGACACCCAAGTGCCGGTGATTTCGGTGGTGCTCACGCCGCACCATTTCCATGAGCACAGCACTCATCACGACTTCTACTTCCAGCACTTCCTGGCCAAAGGCAAAGAAGCCGCCCAGGCGTGCCTGAACACCATGGAAAACCTGCACCGCGCCCGCAAGCTTAGCGACGCGTAAGCACTATCCTGGCCCGGTGAATGCTGGGCCAGGAAATCATATCTATCGATTAGCAGCCGCAGGTATTAACACTCGTTTTTGCCAGGTTGCCTGGCAAGTCACCGGTTTGGACTGGATGCCCATCACGACGCCAAAAATCCAGCCCGCCCAGTAGCTCCTTCACTTTCAGCCCTGCGTTGGCAAGCTTCCACGCGCCTTTGGTGGACCCGTTACAGCCGATTCCATCGCAGTACGTTACATAAACACGCGACGCATCAAGCTCCGCCAATCGCTCGGGTGTCATTTCTCGATGCGGCACGCTTATCGCTCCTGGAATATGCCCGGCGCGGTAGTGTTCAAGGCTGCGCGTATCGATCACGACAATGGCGTCGATGCCGTTGGCCAGGTCTTCGGCCACATCCCAGGCATCGGTATAGTGGCAAAGTTTTGCGTACATTATTTGGGCCATATCGGCTGGCGTAGCGGATGGAAACGCTAATACAGAAGACACCGGTTGTTCGGTCATACGCGCTCCTGGCTTACATCCAGCAGGTAGCTATAAAACGCGGTATTACGCTGCCAGCCAAGTGACTCATAAAGGCGTTGTGCGCGCTCATTCTCTACCTGGGTCATCAATACCAGTCTTGCGACGCCGTGGTCCTGGGCCAAATCGGCGGCGGCGCCCATTAACGCCCGGCCTACGCCTTGGCTGCGGTACTCAGGCAGCACGTAAAGATCGTTCAACGTCCACCGTGCATTCATGCCTACCGTCGATAAGCCGGGAAAAAGCTGCACGAAGCCGCTGATTTTCCCCGATGCGTCTTCACTGACCAGAATGAACGAGTCGCCCAACCCAAAGCGCTGGTTTAAAAAGTAGCGAGCGCCCTTTAGGTCGCTTTGTTGCTGATAAAACTGGCGATAGTCATCCAGCAGCACGCTAAGCGCGTCCAAGTCATCAAGTACGGCAGCCCGAACATTATTCACAGTGGCGGTCCTTAAAAAGAGGTGGGAATAGGCAAGTCTCTCGTTATAGTGGCTCTTGGTGAAGAACCAGTTTATTAAATAGCGAGGGAACCAGTGAAGCAGCGAACGCCGTCGAGTGAATGGCTTATTGATGCCTTGGCGCTACAGATTGGCACCCAAGGAACAACCACGCTGGTACATCAGCTTTACAGCGCGCTGCGCCGTTGGATTCAACACGGCGAACTGGCCGCCGGGAGTCATTTGCCCTCTTCACGGCATCTGGCTCACGGCTTGGGTATCAGCCGTAATACCGTATTAGCAGCAATGGACCGCCTCCTAGCCGAGGGGCTGGTGGTTTCTCGGCGGGGCGCAGGCATGTATGTGGCCAACCTACCTACGCTACCGGCTCATCCCAAGCCGCTTTTGGACGCGGCGTTTAGCTACTCAACACGTGGGCAGGCGCTGATTGATCGTTGCGGTACGCTAAGCCAGCACTATCAAGCGTTTGCGCCCGGCGTGCCGGGGCTGGACCTGTTCCCCCACGCGCAGTGGCAACGCCTGTTAAGGCGCCACTATCGCCAGGCCGATACAGCATGGCTTTCCTATCAAACGCATGGCGGCTTGCCCGCGCTTAAAGAGGCATTGGGTGATTACCTGACGCTTTCCCGCGCAGTGCGCTGCCGCCCGAAGCAGATTGTGATCACGCAAGGCGCGCAGCAAGCATTCGAACTGGTGGCCCAGCTGCTGACCGATAGCGGCGATACGGTGTGGATGGAAGAACCCGGCTACGGCGGCGCGCAAACCTGCTTTTTGGCAGCGGGACTGAACATTGTCCCTGTGCCGGTCGATGAAGACGGGCTGAACCCGTTGTGCTGTCCGGCTAATACGCCTGCGCCGCGTTTGATTTACGTGACTCCCTCCCACCAATACCCGAGCGGCGTTACCATGCCGGTTCCTCGGCGCTTGGCCTTACTCGAACACGCCGCCAGGCACGGCGCCTGGCTCATCGAGGATGACTACGACAGCGAGTTTCGCTACGACACGCCGCCCACGCCGTCGCTTCAGGGCTTGTCGGAACAGGCATCCGTCATCTATATCGGCACATTCAGCAAGGTGCTCTATCCAGGCCTTAGACTGGGCTATATCGTGCTGCCCGAGGCGTTGGCCGATACGTTTCGGTTGGCTCACGCCCGCCTACACCGCGAAGGCAACTATCCCATTCAGTCGGCGCTTGCTGAGTTCATTGCCAAAGGTGACTTTTCACGCCATATCGCCCGAATGCGCATGAGCTATCGCCAGCGCCAGGCCTGCCTGCGTCGTGCACTGGCCCCTGCTACTGACGCCGGGTTAAAGCTCTCCTCAGGCCATGCGGGCATGCACCTGGTCGCCGAGTTGGAGAATTTAAATCAGGAAGCGCGCCTGGTTGAACTGGCCCAACAGGCACGCATTACGCTCTCCCCGCTATCCCGGTATTATCTGGGGCAACCTCAGCGTGCTGGGCTTGTGCTGGGCTATGCGGGCGCGACGGAGGATGAGCTACTACGTGCAGGCCGCTGGCTCAGCCACGCATGGCTAAATCTGACTTCTTTATAAATCCTGACACCTTTATAAATCCTGATATTTTTATAACTAAAACAGGGGAATCACTATGGCGAACGAATTTATCGCCCCCGATGGACAATCACGCTGCTACTGGTGCGGCGGGGCGCCAGAGTTTTTACCCTACCACGATAATGAGTGGGGCTTTCCCGTTGATAACGATCAGCGCCTGTTTGAAAAGCTCTGCCTGGAAAGCTTTCAGTCAGGCTTGAGCTGGCGGACGATTCTCAACAAGCGCGAAAATTTTCGCGCCGCCTTTCATCACTTCGACTTTCATCAGGTCGCACGTTTTGATGAGCGAGACGTGCAGCGCTTACTGCAAGACGCGGGCATTATTCGCCATCGCGGCAAAATTGAGGCGGCGATCAATAACGCGCAACGGGCACAGGAATTAGTCGAACAGGAGGGTTCACTGGCAGCCTTTTTCTGGCGTTTTGAGCCAGCACACGATGCGTTAAAAGCGCCGCAAACCCAAACCGTCTCGCCTGAATCTATCGCGCTCTCCAAAGCGCTGAAGAAACGCGGCTGGAAATTTATTGGCCCCACTACGGCCTTTGCGTTGATGCAGGCGATGGGGCTACTTAATGACCACTCACTTACCTGCGTAACGCGTGAACGCGCCGAGCAGGCACGCCTGCAGTTTCAGCGGCCCGTTTAGGGCTTATACATACGTTAGGACTCTTACTATCGCCTAGCGGATAACACGATAAACGGCCATGCTAAGAGTATCTCAACGGCCTGCGTGTTCTCGGTGCGCCTTCTTGTAGTAGTGTATTGACTGACACGCTCATCCATACACCAAACAGCAGCAGAACATGACGTTCTCAACGGGGTTTAATGTGGCTCAACCGCTCTCTTCGCAAGCAGACTCCCACGCATCGCGATGCAAGGCATGGAGCGTACATGCTCTCACCGCTAGCGGCGTACTGCTGGGCGTCATGGCGCTATTGGCCCTGATCGATGACAACCCGGTGGCTTGTCTGCTTTGGCTGGGGGCGGCGATGATGGTCGATGGCTTCGACGGCACGTTGGCACGCAAGTACGAAGTGAAAACCATCCTGCCGCACTTCGATGGCTCAACGCTGGATATGGTCATTGATTATCTTACCTGGGCGTTTATTCCCGCCCTGTTTATCTACTACTTTATCGATTTGCCGGCCGGTTTCTCACTGCTGGCGGTGTTTATTATCCTGCTCTCGTCGATGTTCTGTTTCTGTAACACCAATATGAAAAGCCAGGACAACTACTTTGTCGGCTTTCCCGCGGCGTGGAATATCGCCGCCGCTTATTTTTATATTCTCGATTTCCCACCCTGGATCACGTTTACCGCGATTATCGGCCTGGCCATTCTCACCGTTACGCGCATGAAGTTCCTTCACCCTTTCCGGGTACGCAAGTTCATGCCGCTCAACATCGCCATTACGCTTGTGTGGTGCCTCTGCGCAACATTTCTCATCCTCTCGAGCCCCGAGCATGCCGTTTGGGCTCTATGGGGATGGGGTCTTACATCCGTCTATTTTTTCGGCATGTGCTTATGGCGCACGGCTCAGGAATGGTTTGACTAAACCAAGCGATGGGAACCAACAAGGAGGTTGAACAATGTCACTGACCCCGGCTCAGGAGAAAAAATTCAGAGCGCTGGCGGCCGAGATAGAAGGAATCGATGTCGAGGTCTACGAGCGCTTCGAGCGCGACCCGCTCGAGCCCATCATCGGCCTTGGCAAGCCGAACCTGCGCATCGGCTTTTTCGGGCGCGACCCGGGCCGTGAGGAAGTCCGCTACCAGGAGCCCTTTATCGGCGCTGGCGGACAGTTGGTGAGAAAGGCGCTTCATGAACGACTATATGGCGAGAAGATGCCGGACTTCGAGGCCTCCCGCGCCGTGGGCGAGCACTTTTTCTGGATCAATACCGTGCCCTACAAGCCGGTAGGCAACAAGGCGTGGTCGATGAAGGTGAAGCGCCATTTTCACGACCTGATGAACGAGGTGCTGATCTCGAGCTGGGAGGGCAAGCACCTGATCACGCTGGGACGCGAGGCTTTCCTGTGGTTTGGCATTGGCCGCTCAAAAGAAGAACGCGACCGCCTGGAGGCGTTCTGGAAAAGTGACGAGCGCTTTGAAAGCAGCATCGAGGTAACGCTCGAAGATGCCCAAGGCGAGGCGCGCAATTTTACGCTCTACCCGCTCCCCCACCCCTCGCCGCTCAACCAGACCTGGTACGCCCGCTTCCCAGAGCTTTTGAAAAGTCGTCTGGAACAGCTGGATGTACGCCAGGGAAATCTGACGCTATAGACCTTGATTCGAACACAGGCCGTCGCGCTTTTTAATGAACGCCCGATCCGGACCAGTGGGTCGGGCGCGTGTCGGTTTTTTTACGGCCGCCACCGGGCTATGATCATCACCAGTACCACAGCAAAACCTAGCCTTGCAGCTAATATGATAAAAATATCCGCCCCAAGCATTACAAACAACAGCGTATCTTCGATAACGCTATGACAAAGACTTAGAAAACAGAGCGCCAGCACGCTATCGCGTTTGCTTAAAATACCGTTTTTGACATCCCGAATTAATAACCCCGCGCCGTAGCTAAGGCCCAATGTGAAGCCAATGACCGTGATACTGGCAGCTTGCGGCCCGATACCTAACAGCTTGAGCAAAGGGTTCAGGCCGCGGTGTATCCAACGTTCTACACCCCAGCGTTTCAGCACATCAAGCAGCGCCACCAGCGCAATGATCACCACCCAAATAGCAGCTAGTGTTTGAAGCTGTGAGACCGTCCACACAAGAATGTCAGGTTCTACCGTTGTCGAGGGCCGCCAGCCAAGCGACGCTGGGCCTTGTAAAACGTTGGCGTAGCGACAAAAAACATGGACTAGCCAGGCAAACAAGAGTGCGCCGCCCACGCGTAGCAACAGCGTCGCACGCCACGAAACGCCGGCGTATTTAGCAACGGCGCCTTCAACCGGGAGCGAATGGCCGATGAGTAAAAGGCTTCCCATTACAGATATCTGCGCCACGCTTAGCGGCGTATCGCCTACCGTTTGATAAAAAATAGCAATCGCTGTGTAAAGGTTGGTCATTAGCGCCGCGGCCCACACCAATCCCATGAAATCCGGCAAGCCCAGAAGCCCCATCAAGGGCGCAAGCGCCCCACCTATCCACTGGACCAGGCCCAGTTGCTGAAGAATCTTTACGACCACCAGTGCAGGCACCAGGATTTTTAACAGCCTGACGTAAACCTGCCACGACTGGTGGCTAATACTTCTAGCCCAATCAACTATCCGATAATTTTGGTGCTGCATGTCTCCCCCATTGCCATTGTTTTAACAACGGTTATAGTAATTGGAGCTATGCAGAATCTTCGTTCCAAGATGGCCAAATAAATCAATATTTGTTCTTAATCGACCAGGATTTTAAATTAAATTTCATGGATAGCCTTGATCGCCGCATTCTCAATCAGCTTCAGTTAGATGCTGGCATGACTAATCAAGCGTTGGCTGACGCGATAGGGCTTTCACCCTCGGCCTGTCTTAAAAGAGTCAATCGACTGCGCGCGGCGGGAATCATTGATCGTGAAGTAGCGCTTTTAAACCCTAATGCCTTGGGTCAGTGTCTGCATATGGTGGTAGAGGTCACCATGGAACGGGATAATAAAGCGCTCTATCAGCGGTTTTTAAACTCGGCGCTCAGTGCCCCAGAAGTAAAGCAGTGCTACCAGGTTACCGGCGAGTCCGATTTCATCTTGATCATGATCGTGAAAGACCTGGACGAATATGACCGCTTTTGTGACCAGGTACTTTACAGCGACGACAACATGCGTAAATTTCGCACCTTGCTTTCACGTAAGCGGCACAAGTTTGATATTTCCCTGCCACTTGGCGACTAGCTAAGCTAGGCCAGCAGGAAAACTTGAAACACATGCATGATGCCATCACCCGTTTCTAATCTTGATATGGCGTGTGAAAGCACGGTTTTATCCGGCGTAAAAATGCTCGCTTTTATCAAAAGCGAGCATTCAAGGCTTCTAAGTCGGCCCTAAATATGCCGATGCATCAAGAATCACTCAGCTTCGAAAACCACGGGAAACTCGCTGGCCTCGTCTTCACACGCCTCGACAGCGCGATACTCGGTCAGCCGGAAATTGCCGTCCTGCCACTGCCAGGTGCGCTCGCCGCCGCAGCCACCGGCGCCCCGGTCCTTGTACTGGTCGGTCAGTACGCCAGTTTCGGGGTCGAATTCAGGGTTGAAAAGTAACTCGGTGCCGGTCCAGCTGCCATCACGCCACAGGGCGAACAGCAACTTGCGCGGTTCGGCATCTTCGGGTTGATAAATCGCCTCATAAGAAATCTGGTAAGCACCTGCATTACACGGCACGAGCCACAGGTCGCCGCCTATCTCATCGTCGATCGCATAGTGCTGGGGCGCAATACCCAGCGATTCATCAATAGAGGCACAGGTAGCGCTCACTTGCGCGGCGACCGCTTCCGGCATTGTTGACGCCTCTTCGCTCGCTGGCTCCGCGCCGGCATGGGCGCTGGCGAAACCGATCGACAGGCCCATGGCCGCCGCCGTCATCCAACCCAGTGAACGTAACATCATGACCACCTCCTTCGTACGGTTCGCGCGACGTGTTTTCCACTCGCCACGACTTGAAAATGCGCGCTTGAAAACATCGCTACTTGATACTCCGATTTCGCCCAGGCCGCCATCCCCAAGCCGCCTGTTGCACCGTCGTTTCTCATTTCATACCCGTTAAGGTAACCGCGTGTTCGCACACCTGCGCGACTTTCTCGGTGGCCAGCGCGCTTGCGGGGAATGGCGCGCCTGGGCTCGGCTGGCAGAAAGAAATATCGGTTCATCCCCGCGCCTGCGGGGAACGGGAGATTGCCGAAGCGCTGGGCAACAACCCCAACGGTTCATCCCCGCGTCTCCGGGGAACGGGATGCTACGCCTGCCAGCCTATGGACTGGCCCCGGTTTATCCCCGCGCCTGCGGGGAACGGCTCCTGCCGGTCAGCCTACCCTTTCCCATCCTCGGTTCATCCCCGCGCCTGCGGGGAACGGCGGTCGAGCGCTTGCGTACCATGGCCCATGCACGGTTCATCCCCGCGCCTGCGGGGAACGGGATTCGCGGTTTGTTCGTCACCATCACAGCCCCGGTTCATCCCCGCGCCTGCGGGGAACGGCAGTGGCGACTACGTCTTCCCAGAGCACTACGCGGTTCATCCCCGCGCCTGCGGGGAACGGGCAGCGCGCTATTGATCTGCTCGAGCAGCATGGCGGTTCATCCCCGCGCCTGCGGGGAACGGCGTCTATCGAAGGCGTCGCCCATGTAATGGCTCGGTTCATCCCCGCGCCTGCGGGGAACGGCTCGCTCAATCTGGCGCACTACAGGTTCATTGCGGTTCATCCCCGCGCCTGCGGGGAACGGGAGGACTGAATTGTCCTGTTCATGGCCGTAGGCGGTTCATCCCCGCGCCTGCGGGGAACGGGGGCTACCGCGAAGGCTGGACGATGTACCAGGCGGTTCATCCCCGCGCCTGCGGGGAACGGGTACAGTGGACAGGCCAGCGTCACATTGCTGCCGGTTCATCCCCGCGCCTGCGGGGAACGGCCATTTCCTCTCCCCTTCTCTGCGTATAGTGACGGTTCATCCCCGCGCCTGCGGGGAACGGGGCTACTGTCAGTTTGTCACGCAGGCGGAACACGGTTCATCCCCGCGCCTGCGGGGAACGGGTGGCGTATCGCAACGACGAGAACGAAGTGCAGCGGTTCATCCCCGCGCCTGCGGGGAACGGTCTAATTGTAGTCAATTGTTTTCAAAAAGAAAAATCGCCAGTGGAAAATCCACCGGCGATTTTGGTCATTTTTTGAACAGCTCTATATTATTAAAGAGCATTAAAAACAGCTACTTATCCATGGGTGGCAAAAAACGCACCAAGCGTAGTCCGTCATGGTCGATGGGAACGCGGCGGTTATCGCCGAAGGTCTGAAACTCGAAGCCGGATTCGTGATTACTGGCCCAGGCCATGGCGACGTTGCCGCCCTCCTCGGCCAAGACCTCGATCTGCTCCCAGATCATTTCGCGGATACGCTTACTGACATCCCCCACATAGACACCGGCGCGAATCTCCAGCAACCAGACGGCGAGCCGCCCACGCAAGCGGGGTGGCACTGCTTCGGTGACGACGACGAGCATGGCCATGTTAATGACTCCTGTGGCCGCTATCGCCTATTGATGTCGGCTCGGGGATGGCAGGCGGCACGGCATCGGCCGGTGGTGGTGGCGGTTCGACCTCGCCTGCCGCCAGCACCTCTTCGATCATGGGAATAATGCGCTGGAGCAGCCGGGTCTGCTTGAAGGCATCGCGGCAAGCAATGCGTACCTCGCGCTCCGGCATGGGCGGGTTCTTGGCCGCGATGCGAAACGCCGCCGGGACCACGGTTTCGAATTTGACGATATCGGCGATGTCATAGACGAAGCTCAACGGCTTGCCGGTATGTAAAAAGCCGATGGCCGGGGCGTAGCCCGCGGCTAGAATCGCCGCTTCGGTAATCCCATAGAGGCAGGCAGTGGCCGCCGAGAGGCACTGGTTGGCCACGTCCGAGGCGTCCCACTGCTTCGGATCATAACGCCGCCCCTGCCATTTCAGGCCGTACTGCTTGGCAAGCATCTGGTAGGTCTTGCGTACCCGTGCGCCTTCGATGCCACGTAGCTGTTCGACGCTGCGCCGGGAAGGCGGCTCCTCGCCAAAGCGCAGCTCGAACATCTTGCGCACGACCTTGAGCCGCAAGCTTTCATCCAGCGCCAGCTGGGCCTGATAGAGCAGCTTATCGGAACGCGCGCCGCCGGGCTGGCCGGCGCTGTAGAGCCGCACGCCCGCATCGCCCACCCAAATTAGCAGCGTGCCTACCACCGCTGCCAGCTTGACCGCCGCATGAGAGACCCGCGTGCCGGGTTCGAGCAGTAAACACGCCACCGAGCCCACGGGAATGTGCATGCGCTCGCCGTTGACCTCGTCGATGACGACGAACGCGCCGTCGCGCACGTCGATCTGGCCCATGCCGACGAAGATCATCGACATGCGATCCTTGAGGGGGATGGGCTTGAGGGGAATGAAGCTCATGGGTCACTCCGGTACGCGGCGCAGCAACAGCATTCCACAACCAAACGCCTTGGCACGGCCAATGCCGTGTTGCAGCGCTTCATTGAGCAGCGCGGGGTCGGTCACTTCCAGCAGGCCTTCGTAGTCCACACTGGAGTAGCGGATAGGTTGCCCGCCCTCTTTCTTGCTCAGCGCGTGCTGGCGGTAAGCACCTACTTCTGGCCTGACCGGCAGCGTGAAACCGAAGCTTTCAGCACGGCTTTTAAGCCACTGGCGCGCCGCCGCGTCCATTGCCTCGATGCAGGCCTGGCTCGTCCGCTCCCCTTTTGGGAAGGGGTAGCGCGCATCCATCAACACATCGGCGCGGCAAGAGCGACGGCCCTCGCCCGCCGGTTTCGCGATGGTGGGGTTAACACGCAGACGAAAGGCCAGTCGTTCACCTTTAACGAGCTGAGGCGAGAACGCCTTGCACTGCACCTCAAACCCATCCATGGCTTCCGGAGCCTGGGTCGAGTAGACATAGAATCGCGGCAACCCGGCGCTTTTACCGTTGGCGTCTTCTTCCATTTCCTGGCGAAAGATAAACGGCCGCTCGCCTTTGGGTACCTCGGGAAATAGCTGCCAGAGCAACTGGTGAGCGGTATAAGCGCCGCCTTCCAGTACATCAAACAGCTCGGCGCGGGTGAGGCTATTGAGATCCAGCCTGACACTTGAAAGATACATTAGCGCTCTCCTTCCACTTTCTCGGTGCGCCGGTGTTCAAGGCGGGGGCCGAACTGCCAGCGCCGGCGGTGCAGCGGCTCGTCCCACACCTCGCTAGATTCGTTGGCTGTATCGCTGCCATCGAGTGCATCGGCATCGCCTTCCCAGGCGTAAAGCACTTGCTCGGGCAGGCGTAATAGTTGCTGGTCCTTCTTCTCGTTACCGATCATCGCAAGCCAGGTGCGCTCCGGGTCCAATGCGCTTTCAAAGCGGTGATCCAGCGCCTGGCGCCAATGGCTGGCCTCAACCACTGTGGGTAACAAAGGCGCGGCCAGAGGGCACGCCTTGCGGCCGAGATAGAGCGGAAAACGGGGCTTTTCCAGCGCCGCCTTTAATTCCCCCAGCGACCAGGAGGCATGCGCGGTAAGCCGCACCGCCACGCTCCATAACCCGTCGCAGCGGTAGTCTCTTGAGGAGAGAATGGTATTGAGCGCTTCTTTAGGCACCGCCAACTCCTCGCGGCGGGTGCGGTGGGTTACCTTTGATTGCGAAGAAGGCATCTGCACGGTGTGATAATCGCGCATTAAAAGCCCCGGAGAGCGCTGCTTGACCGCGACCTGAAGGCCTTCGCGCAGGCGGCGCTGACCGTCATCGTCGTCGCGTTTGATACCCAGCGCCGCCCCGATCAGCCCCAGAATGGCGCTACGGCTTGGGTAGGTGGCCGTCGGCCGCGTCTCGCCAACGGCGGCCTCGCCCCAGCTCGCCATGGGCGCATAGAGGCGAAAAACCAGATGGTGTGGCATATCGCCTCCGCTTAGTCGTCGCCCTTGAGGAAGGTCAGCAACGCTTGCAGGTTGCCGCGCTGAATGTCGCCTTTCAGGGCTGGCGTTTCGTACTCGGGCGTTGCCGAGAGAATAAAGCGCCGATCCGCGCCTGCGCCGTAAGCGTCATCAAATGCCTGGGCCTGGGTTTCCAGTTTTCTAATCGCTTCGACGCCCTGACCTTCGCTCATGACAGGCTGCAGAAACGATGCCGACAGCGAACGCGGCTGCTGATCGCCCTTTTCCGCCAAGACGTAGCTGGCGTGGGCACGAGAGCCGTAGCTGTTCTGCTTACCCTTGGGGGAGATCTTGACGGCAGATTCCACCAGCGCGCCAATGGCACGGTCGGCCAGATCGGTATTTCCCTGGAGGTTCGCGATCAGAAGATCCCGATCAATACAGAGGTAGAGGTAGAACAGACCGGCGGCGAACCCGGCTTCGCCAATATGTGCCGCACCGCGGTCTTCATCGCCGCTGTTGAGGTCATCGACGGCGGTGAAATAGTCGTCCTCTACCTCGGCGGCGTGCACGGTAATGGCGTGGGCAACCTGGCAGGCCGCTTCGACGTTATAGCTCGGCGCGCCAGCAAGCATCCGCCCAAACAGCGCCACATCGACGGCGGTGGGCCGCCGGGCAAGCAGGGCCTTAAGCTCTTCGTCGGTCGGCTCACGTTTCTCTGCGGCCAGGGTATCGGCAAGCGCTTCCAGCGCAGCCACTTCTTCCGGGCCGACGTGGACCAGTTGCTCGATTTCGTACTCGTGCTTTTCGCCCTTGTCGACCTTGCGCAGCTTGCCGAAGACGCCGGCGATCTTCTCCGCACTGTTACCCGCCAGCTTTTCGTCGGCGCCAGCAGCTCTCATACGCTTGAAAACCTCTCCCCCCAAGCGCTTGGTGCGCGTGCCCTTGTGACTATCGACCGCCGCTTCAAACAGATCAGAAGTGCGCCAGTTGCGTTTGAGGCTTTGCGAGGAGACACGCAACCGTCGGGCGCCGCCCATGAACGCCGTCTTGGGGCGGCCCAGGTCGTCGCGGTTGAGGTTGGAAGGCGGGTAAGAGGTCAGAAGGTGAAGCTGGATAAAGTGGCTCATGATGGGATTCCTGAATAAAAAATGTGCCGAATGCCGAAACAGTGGTTGTTGATAAGTGACCGTTGCCGTTCAGTCGCCCGTGGTCGGCTTTAACGCTCGCGCCTGGAAATAGGCATCGCTCATGACGAAGGCGAAGCGTTGGGTGGCCTCGGCGCGGTACTGCCCGCGCTGCTCGCGATCCCAGAGCGCGACCATATCGGCCAGACGCACCACGCTGACGCCGGCGTTATCCGCGAGCTTGAGCGCCCGTCGAAAACGGCGAATCAGTTCCTCAGAGGCATGGCAATCGAGCAGCTGCTGAAAGCGCAGATCACTCATTCGCGGGGTATCACCGGTATTGGGGCGCTTCTCGCCCAGGCGTTTGCCCAGAGGAGCATCGAACGTTTCGGCGCGCAGCTCACTCGCGACGGCGGCAATAGTCGCCCATACCTCAAGACGCTGAGCACGCTGTCGGTTTGATCTCCCCGTTGGCGTCTCTTTCCATGCCTTCGACTCAAGCGCCTGCCAGAGATGACGGAATGCTTCGGTCAGCATGACCGACTCGATGGTGTCGCAGCGGCGCAACGCGGCGCGTACGCCTCGCAGATAGCCGGGTGCCTCGGTGATCTTTTTCAACGCAGGAGGGTCGAGCGTCAGCCGCTGCCACCAGCGACGCAGCATATATGCCTCATCAGGGGTAAGCGCGTAGCAGTAATCTTCTACCGCATCGCCCTTTGTGGCCTTTTCATCCGGCGCTTGCGGCGGCGTTTTTTCTACCTCACTCATGCAGGGCTCTCCTCATTGCGTTCAATCCTGGGCGCCTTCAGATCAAAATCGCCGATCTCGGCAAATGTCTGCACCGTCTTGCCAACCTTTTTGCCACTGCCGTTCAGATACGCCAGCAGATAGCGCCGCGCGCTGGTGATGCGCTCGAGCTGCTGCATCTTCATGCCTTCCAGCGGACCGCTGATGGCCTGGGCATCGAACAGCGCCACTGTTTCACGCTTGAGCGCCAGGTACCACTGGCGATGAGTCTCGGGCGAGAGCATCGGCGTTTCATCGAGTAGCGCCTCCCCCATCTCGCGCAGCGCGCTGAAAAATGCCAGCTGAGTCGCCTCGAAAAACTGGGCGTCGATCTGGCTCATATCACCCTTGGCATCTTCAGGGCGTTTGAACCAGGCGCGCTTGAGCTGATTGCGCAGCGTCCAGCTGATCTCCGAGGCCAAGTCGACGAAGCGCTTGGCCCAGCCGCGCAGCGTTTCCTGCTGCCCCTCGGGCACGCCCACCAGCGGCATTTCCACGCTGTACCAGCCGCGCGGCTTCATGTTGTCCATGTCATAACCGAACACCCAGAGCCGGGTACGCTTGAACAGCGCTTCGAACGCTTCGCCATCGTCGCGCGCGGCCTCCACCTGGCGATACTTTTGCAGATGGTGAGTGACCACGCGGGCGGGCAGCGCGCCGCTAACGGCTTCATCTTCCAGCACCAGCCCCGGCCAGTGGCGGTAGCCAAGCCCCCCGGGCTGGCCCTTGCTGGAAAGCGGTAGCTCATCGAGCTTTTTAGGATTAAGGCGGCGATAAGGTGTGAGCGGGTGGCGCCAGGGGCCGTCGTAGTTGGCGCCCTGCTTCTTGGCGCGCAGGCGGCGCACCGGGTGTGTCGCCTCGCGGCCGCAAAGGTCGCACTCGCCCGGCGTCTCGTCGAATAGCAGCCTATAGCGCCTGGGCATCGACCAAAAAGCGTGCAAGGGGTGCACCTGCTCGGGCAAAACCTCGGTGCCTTTCTTGTCGCTGACACGGGTATCCTTCATCCAGAAGAACAGATCGCTATCGCAGGCTTCAGGCGCGCGCCATGTCTGCCCCGGCTGGCCCACCGCATCCGCGGGCATGACGTTGGGCCAGAGGCGCGCCCACAGTGGTTTGCTGTCGTCTTCCGGCAGAATCAGCGTGGTCAGCGGCCCGCCGCCGCGCAGGCCAACGCGAATGCCCGCGCCACCGGCGGGCGCGTTGATCTGCATGGTATAAAGCGCCAGCGCCGCGCACTCGGGGCAAGCAGTTTCCACCCGGCCGCGCTTGACGAAGAAATCGGTATTGTTCTTGATGCCGTTGGCGCCGGGCGAGTCGATCAAAAGGCCGGCAACCGGCGCGTCCTTGACGTCGTCCAACGGGTCCAGGTCCTGCATGAATCGCGGGCCGTCGCCATCCAGCTCGAAGGCAGAGGCAAAGGGCGCTAACAGATCATCGAGCTTTGCCATGCTGGGCGGCGTCTGATAATAATCCAGCCAGGCGTCGGTATTTTTGGGCGTCATCGCCGTCTGCAGCAGCGCGATCAAAAACTGCCAGGCCGCGCCCTGGAAATCGGCGCGAGGAAGTGCGAGGTCGAGCACATTCGGGTCGGCGAGGGCCGAGGGTGGGCGGTAGGCGATTCGGCCATCGCCATCGCGATACCGAAAGGGCAACCAGGGGTCTGTGAGTAGATTCATCGGCACCTCACGTGCGTTAATTTTGGCGTTAAGCGTTCTTTTGATTACCTTGTATCACTTGTCTTTCAGTGAAATGGCAACGTCTATTTTTGTTCAAAACTCACACCCCACTGTGCGTCGTAACCACAAGTATCCTCCTCCTCAGGCAGCCACGGCTGCACGAAGCGCAGCCCGCGGTGGCGCTGCTGTAGCGTTTCCCACTGCTCGGTATAGCGCTCCGGCAGTTGAGCTAGTTTCCTGGCCTGGCTTTCCGTCAGGCGACATCGGCTCAGTCGGTCGGCGTGGCGGTGATCTTCTACCCAGAGCACCAGCTCATCTTCCCGACGCTTGAGTAGCACGACCTCGACACTTTGCTCGTCGCTGAGCCGAGTGCCCATCTCGCGCTCCTCCTGCCACGGGTCAAAATCGCCATTGAGGCGGTAGCCATCTTCCAGATTCAGGGCGTTATGGGTGGCCACCGAGACCGCGTATTTATCCATACCGGTGCGCTCGAAGTGCGCCAGGTCAAACGCTTCCGGGAGGTCCTCCGTCGAGGCGGCGTAAACGCCCTCGATCAAGCTGCGCGCCTCACCCGGCATGGTGATGGCGCCCTGCTCGCGCAGCACGCGCTGGGTCAGCCAGATCAACGAGGTGTCTTTATAAACCGCCTGGGTGCCGCGGTGCGCTTGGCTCAACCAGTCCACATCGGGGGTATCGCTCCACGCGGGCGCGAGTACCTGCAGCACGGGCGCGGAACGTTCGCCGCGCTGGTGGCGCTGCAACCGACCGGCGCGCTGGATCAAGAGGTCAATGGGCGCGATGTCACTGACCATCTGGTCAGCATCACAGTCCAAGCTCTCTTGGAAAACCTGCGTTGTAACAATCACTTGCCCACGCCTCAGTGACGGCGTGGACTCCTTGCCGAAGCGACGAATCACCTCGGACTCGATCCGCTGGCGGTCTAGCATCGCAAAGCGTGCGTGGAAAAGCAGGCAGCGTTCGGGCTCGGGGTGGTGCTCACGCAGTTGCTGGAAGGCGCGGATGGCGTCGTCGACGGTGTTGCGCACCCAAACGATGCACTCGCCCGCTTCTACGGCGGCCAGTACACGCTCGATAGCCTCGTCTTCGCTTTCCAGCCAGTCGACTGCCACACGGCGTGCGACTTCCGGACGTGTCTTGACGGGCACTTCGTGGGTAGCGCTCCTTCCGCAATGGGTTAGCAGAGGGTAGTCGTGTGCTTCAAGTGGGCTGGTTTCAACCCCAAGACCGTGGCGCCACGCCGCCGTAAGCGACTCGCGCATGGCGTGTGGCAGCGTGGCCGTCAACAGGATAACGCTACCGCCCTGGCGGGCGTGGTGGGCCAGTAGCTGATGCAGCAGGGTTTGCATGTAGTGGTCGAAGGCGTGGACTTCGTCGATGATCAGCACCTTGCGCGCCAGCCCCAGCAAGCGCATCGACTGGTGGCGAAACGGTAAGCCGCCCATCAGCGCCTGGTCGATAGTGCCCACCCCCACATCGGCCAACAGCGCCTTCTTGTTGGAGTCCGCCAGCCAACGATTGCACTGGGTCGAGGCGCTTGCATCAAGAGCATCGTAATCGTCGTTTTCTGGCTGGGTGGCCGTCACCGCGCGCTCGAAATCCTCATTGAGCTCGCGCGCCCCGTGGGCAAGCACCAACGAAGGCTTTGATGCGCTGCTGTAAAAGTGATGATGAAGATTGCCCAGGCGGGCGTACATGGCGTTGGAGGTGGCCATGGTGGGCAAGGCAAAATAGAGGCCCTCGCCGTGGCCCGCGGCCAGCAGGCGCTGGGCTAGAATGCAGGCGGCTTCGGTCTTGCCTGCGCCGGTCACGTCTTCAAGGATGAACAGCTGCGGTCCGGCCTGGAGCGGCAGATCTTCTGCCTTCTTCTGCAGCGGGGTCGGTGTCACCTTGCCTGCAAACCACTGATCGAGGCCTGCGTAGGGGGTCGGCGTGGGCGGGCGACCAAACCCGGTGGCCCTCAGCACCGCCTCGGCCTGGAAAAGCGCTTTAGGCCAGTAATCGCCCAGCGCCATCGCCTTTTGGCAGTAGGGAAAGTAGTCGCGGTGCGAGCCCAGCCAGTCGCTAAGCGTCGCCCAGCCGGCTATTGTCCAGCTCAAAGTCTTGAAACGCGCCAGCCACTCTTCATCCAGCAGTTTTTCAACCGGCCAGTCGGGCTCGACCAATGCGGCCCAGTCGGCGACGAAACTGCCTGCAGCCACAGCATCGTCAAGCTCGCCGTCGTTGACGAAAAAGTCCGCAAACGCCAGTTGACCGGTGGCTACAGGGCGACCATGGTGGCCGAAAAACGGTGCCATCAAACTATCTATTGGTTCCAACAACTTTCTGGCAGGCGCCTCCCTTTCTGGCCAGTGCAATACACCCTCCTTGCGCCACGCTTTCCAGCAAGCATCCCAGAGCAACACACCCAAACGGTCGTGACGCTGCTGATAGGGCTTGCCTTGCGGCGGCGCCATACCGTCGAGCGAGAGTTTCAGCACCTCCTGAAAGGCGCGGGAGAACTTGCCCAGGTCGTGAAGCCCCAATAAAAAAACCATCAGCTGCCGTAATGGCTCGGGCTCGATGCCCAGCTGCGCGGCCAGCTGCTTCGTCAAGGGGCGCTCAGGCGCAAGTAGCTGCCAACCAACGGCCGCTACATCCAGGCTATGCCAGGCCAGCAGATGGCAAGCATCTCCCGCCTGCCCCGGCAGGGCCTTGCCGGCATAGCGGTGATAGACCGGCAAACGTGAAGATCGAGTCGGCATGGCCAGAACATTCTCCCTTGATCAGGATGACAGCCACGCTCGCTCAGTAAAATTAGCGAACTGACCAAAACCGACGATAGCGTGTCTACAAGTTGAAGGGAAGGTCCAAAACGACCGTTGGGTGAACGCGTTGCGTCATCATGAAAAAACCCGCTCTCGGTCGAGAGCGGGTTTTCCATTTGGCCTGCGGCTTCAGCGTCGCCACATCAATACGCCTGCCTCATTGAGTCAGGCTATTCGTTACGCGTGGGTCAGCTTTTCCAATGCCGCCGAGGCAATGAACGCAGAGCGGCTTTTAATACCGTGCGTAGTAACGTATTTGTCGATCTGGCGGATGACATGACCTGGCAGCGTCACATTCACCTTTTTGGTTTTACCCAGGTAGGGAGAGATATCAATATCGATAATCCCCCAGCCATACCCCTCAAACTCTGGATTCTTACGATGCTCCGCAATGCTGCGGGGCATGGGGATATCTTTATTTTCGTTGGCTAATTCTTCCAGCTGGATATGGGCCACTTCCACCGCCATTTCATAGGCGTGTTCGGTCGTGTCAACCGCGGTCACGGCCCCGGGAATATCCGGATATGACGATACCGGTGGCGGTGTGCTCATCACCCCATTCGATAGCAATCGGATATTGCATGGTTTACTTCCTGAACGACCGGGCTACCTGAGTCGCCATCCATGCCGGAGGGCGACCCATGAAGAGCGGTTCATCCCCACGTCTGTGAGGAACGGATTATCTATAACCCTCTTCTTCCAGTCGTTCTCTTTCTTCTGCCATGACTTTGGCTAGTGAATAGGCATCATACGCTATCTGCCCATGGTCGAAATCGATTGCAAGTTCATTGTCGGTATCAGGAATTGCTGCATTGCCAAACCTGCAAAATAGTCGAGCCTATCAACGTTCATATAGCCTCCATTATCTAGTTCCCAAGCAAAAAAAGCCCAACGGCACGATCCGTTGAGCTTTAAACTGGTGAATTAGTAACTTACTAATTCAAACAGCAGCGATTCTTTCAATATGATTTTGCTCTTTATGCTCGGCTTGCCATAGGTCGTAGTTGGTCTGCATGGTCATCCAGTGCTTAGCGTTACCAATACCGCCATGCTCAAGCCTAACCGCAAAATCAGGGGAAATGCTGGCATGCTCATGCAAAACGCGGGATACCGCTGTGCGGGACATACCTAGTTTCTTGGAAAAATCAGTGACATTCAGCCCCAGCGCGGGCACGATCCGGCGGCGTAACAAGCTGCCTGGGTGCGGCGGATTCATCATTGTCATCACGTTATCCTCATCATCATCATGCACAATATTTTTAATCTGTATATTTAGAGGCTGTGCAATCGTGGCTACCGCTCAAGTGGCGAAACCATCCCATTCGGTGGACCTTGATAACCGTATCGTATCGGTTATCAAGGAGCGCCGCCGTCAGTGGTAGTCTAAATAGTCAACAAGGTGTGCATCTTCCCCATCAAACGTAAATATCACTACCCAATTACCGTTTACATGCACTGAAAAAAAGCCCTTCTTATCACCTTTCAAGCCATGGAAATCAAAACCTGGTAAATCCATATCGTTTGGCTTGGTTGCGGCATCCAGTGCTGCCAGTATGTCTCTTAAATCGTCTACATGGTTAGGCTGTACTCCTTGGGGCTCCCCCCGCTCATAAAGCCGTTTCAGGCCTTTGTGCTTGATTTTCTTTATCATCGCATCGCTTTGCCTCCCTTGCCGCCGAGCCTGCATAAATTGTAGCGCGTAACGCCACACGCATCAATAATGAATAGGCATTATGTGTACACCCTTATACCCCTTCTTTTTATATATACGGTTCATCCCCACGCCTGTGGGGAACGGGGTCATGCGAAGCCGCTCCAGCTATATCCTTGCGGTTCATCCCCACGCCTGTGGGGAACGGACTCGGGGTGAGCTGTGAAATTATCATTCCTGCGGTTCATCCCCACGCCTGTGGGGAACGGTCTAATTGTAGATAACTGTTCTGCAAGATAAAAATAGACAGCAGAAAATCTACCAGCGATTCAGGTCAATTTTTGACCAAAAGAATATTATTAAAGAACAGTAAAATCAGAACGTTGCAGGAAGCTATAAAAATCGCACCAAGCAGCGTTTTTTAAGAAGCGTGGCCTCTCTTATAGCATACGCATTCGTCAACGGCGGATTACTCGCGAAGGGCGCTCATCTGGTGTGCTTGCTGGCTGATTCCGTCGCTTTCAGACAAGCGACGCCCGCGACTCTTCCACCATCTTGCCGGCTAATTCCCCTACCGTGCGTACCGCGGTTTCAATTGCAGGCGTCAGGGTAAAGGCATAGTTAAGGCGCAGACACTGGCGAAACTTGCCGGAAGCGGAAAACAGCGAGCCGGGGGCGACGTGCACGTCATGCTGCGCCAGGAGCTCGTTGAGGCGCACGCAGTCCACCGCAGCGGGCAGCTCCACCCACAGCAGAAAGCTGCCTTGCGGGTAGCTGATGCCCGAGCCTTCCGGAAAGTAGCGTTGCACCCAGTCGATCATCACATCGCGCTGGCGCTGATACTGGCGAATGGCCACGCGCAGATGGCGCTCGTAGTGCCCTTTGGTAACGAACTCGGCCACTGCCAGTTGGGGCAGCGTGGCCGACGCTCCGGTGGAGACGTACTTCATGTGCAGCGCCTGATCCCGGTAGCGCCCCGGCGCCATCCACCCGACCCGCAGCCCCGGCCCCAACGTTTTGGAAAAGCCGCTGCACAGCAGTACGCGCCCGTCGTCATCGAACGATTTAATGGTGGGCGGCCGGGGCTGAGTAAACGACAGGTCGCCATAGATATCGTCTTCGATAATCGCTACGTCAAAACGCTGGGCAAGCTGGAACAGCGCGCGTTTGCGCGCCGGCGGCATGGTGTAGCCCAGCGGATTGTTGAAAGTCGGCGTTACCTGAATGGCGCGGATCGGCCACTGCTCCAGCGCAAGCTCGAGCGCTTCCAGGCTGATGCCGGTTTGCGGGTCGGTGGGAATCTCCAGCGCCTTCAGGCCGCTGGCTTTCAATATCTGCATGGTGCCGTAGAAACTCGGCGAATCAACCGCAACCACATCGCCCGGCTGGGTCAGGGTGCGCAGCGCAATGGAAAGTGCTTCCTGACAGCCCGTGGTGATCAAAATATCATCCGGGTGAAGCAAGCAGCCTGATGCCACGGCAAGCTTGGCCACCTGCTGGCGAAGCTCGGGGCTGCCGCTTAGTTTGTCGTAGTTGAAGCCATGCAGATCGACACTTCTGTGCAACCCACCCAGAATTTTGGACAGTGGCCTGAGCGACGCATACTCAAGATTGGGCACACCGCGCCCGAGCAAAAGCCGGTTGTCGTCACGCTGGGTGGCGACGAGTTCCAGCACCTGGTCCCACTGCGACACATCCAGCGGCCGCTGAGCCGGGCGGGATATCGAAGGCAGTACCGACGGCGCCCGGCCAGGTAGCACGAAGTAGCCCGACTTGGGCCGCGACTCGATCAGCGTTGCATCCATTAGCTGACGATACGCCTCTTGCGCGGTCGAGATGCTCACCTCCATTTCAAGGCAGACGGCGCGAATGGAGGGCAGGCGGTCCCCCGGGCGGTAGATGCCGTGCTCGATACGCTCGCGCAATACAGCGCCGACCTCTTCATAGCGCGTCATGGCTTTTCCTCTCTTGACGCCATACAGTTGATGGCTAAAACAAGCATACAGCGGCACAACATAGGCTATCTGTATCCCTGAAATACATAATCCTATATCTGTATCATGAATCACTTACTGAGTAACCTGAAATGGCCAACCATCGGAGAGATCACCATGCCCCGTTTCAGTCTCGCTCAGCTTCGCTACCGGCTGCGCTGTTACCGTGAATGTCGCCGCAGCCGCCGCCAGTTACTGACACTCGATGACCGCTTGCTCAAGGATATCGGCATCAGCCGCGCCCAGGCCCATCAAGAGGGCCGGAGAACCTTCTGGCAACACACAACGTTCAACAAGGAGCGTTCATGAACCGCGCCGAGTACTACCTTCTGGATGTGTTTACCGATACACCGTTTGCAGGCAATCAGCTAGCGGTCTTTCTGGAAGCCGACAGCCTTGAAACCGCGACCATGCAGGCCGTGGCCCGTGAGCTTAATCTGGCGGAAACGGTATTTCTTGGCGCGGCAAGCGCGGCCAACCACTACCCGATGCGCATCTTCACGCCAACGCAGGAGCTCGATTTTGCCGGCCACCCCACCGTAGGCACCGCGCAACTGCTGGCCGAGCTTGGCCTGGTAAACCGCGAGCAGACGCTGATTCTACAACCGCCGGTCGGCGAGCTGCTCGTCAGCTTTTCGGACCGTAAAGCCACTTTCACCACTGCCCGGCCCGCCAGTATCAGCTCAAGTCCACTGGACCAATCCAGCGCCGCGGCCCTACTCGGCCTGCAACGCCATCAGGTCGTCGGCACACCCGTCATTTCTTCCTGTGGGTTGGCTTTTCACTTGGTTGAGCTTGGCGATCTCACGGCTCTGCAAAACATACACATATCTGGGGCCGAGTGGGCCAACACGGTGACGCCCAGCGGTGCCGAGCAGGTATACCTGTATGTGGCCGAGTCATCGGGCGGTGCAGAAACCGTGCTTCGCAGCCGCATGTTCTCAAGAGAGCATGGCCTTTGCGAAGACCCGGCGACCGGGAGCGCGGCGGCGGCGCTGAGCGGTTACCTGGCAACCACAGGTGAAGCCAAGCGCTGGATGATTCATCAGGGAGTGGAAATGGGTCGGCCCAGCGTGATTGAAACCGCCATGGATGGCGAGCGGGTTCAGGTGGGCGGCAACGCCGTGCTGGTGGGTAAGGGGGAGATTTACCTAAGGGATTGATACTCGTTTGCCCACCCGCCAAGCCGCTTTCAGCGGTCGACGAGGCTAAGCTATCTACTTTCAATCCAACCCCGCATGTTCGCGACCTCGGCCATGAAGCACTACCTACCTACCTACCTACCTACCTACCGCGGAGGACACCACTCAATAGAGGATTGATCTGCCCTCGCGCCAGCTCAGCAAACTGCTTGCGCGAGGGTTTGAACCCCACGCCCTCAGGCCAGGCAAGCCAAGCATCCGGCACCATGAAGCCGGGTAGCGCTTCGCGTACCCAGGCACCTAGCGTGCGTTCCGACACGGGTTCATGGTGCCAATCGATAAACGCCACCGGTCGCTCGCCCCACTCACTATGGGGCACCGGCACCACTAATGCCTGAGCGATACCAGGGTGATCGACCAGACGCTGTTCAATAGCTTCCGGCTGGATATTTTCACCACCGGAAATAAAGGCGTTATCGAGCCGCCCTTCCACTACCAGCGCGCCTTGCGGAGTAAAATGACCCTTGTCGCGGGTGGCAAACCAGCCTTCATCGTTGAGGGCCGAATCAACCACGCCGTTATTCAGATAGCCGCTGAACAGGGTGTCACCCCGCACCTGTATCTCTCCTTCATCCACTCTCACCTCGCGACCCGGTAGCGGCGCGCCCACAACGCCAGGTGCTGCCGGGATACCGGTGCAGACCTGGCTGGCCATCTCGGACAGCCCATAGCTGACCTTCGGTGTCAGCCCCAGCGCGGTCATTTTGGCCACCAGCGGCGCAGGAATCGCCGCGCCGCCCAGCAGCAATTCGCGCAGCTGTGTGCGCTGGGGTGTAAAACCCGCTTGCAGCAACCGCCAAAGCTGGGTGGGCACCAGTGACAGATGGGTGATCGACTGCTGCTCAAGACGCGCAGACAACGTATGCGGCGCATCATCGAGAATCACCCGCCCGCCGGCGAGAAAGACGCGAAACGCGATAGCGTAGCCACCGATATGAAATAACGGCAGCGAGAGCAGCCAGCCACTGTCCTGATCGACGGGGATAAACGACGCCGAGCCACGCGCCGACGCCAGGTGATTGCCCACACGATGGAGCACCGCCTTGGGCGTACCGCTGGAGCCGGAGGTAAAGATCGTGTTGCACAGCTGATTGCCATCAAGCACCGGCGACGAGCTCACCTCGGTTTCTGAGAGAAAATCGAGAATGACCGGCACAAGCTCCGAGGGATAAGCATGGTCACTCTCCGGTTGGCAGACGCGATCAGCCTGAAGTCGCTTGGCCAGACCCAACTGCTGGGTTACGGGAAACGCGGGATTGAGCGGACAGAAAATCAGCCCGGCGCGTAGGCAAGCCCAGGCGAGCAGCAAGGAATCAAGCGAGCCTTTGGCGGGAACCACTAGTCGATCCCCGGCCACGAACCCTTGCCGCGCCAGCTGCTGTGCTAACGACGCTACGCGGCGATCGAGCGTGCGATAATCAAGGCATACAGAGCCAGCCTCTATGGCGATTTTCTCAGGGGTCTCTTTAGCCCAAAAGTGTATGGGGCAGGTATCGATCACGCTGAGTGCTCCTGTTGATGGCTATGAGGGTTTATATCGACGAGGCCCGATAGAGGCAGCGCAGTGAGTGTGTCATTACTTCTCCCGAGACATGGGTAACCCGCGCCGTCAGCCAGTGGCCTGTGTCCAGCCCCGGCGGTTCATTGGGCGCCCACTGGCTGGCTAACCGGCCCAGCAGTCCAAGGCCCAGATCGGATTCAAAGCTCGAGGAAATCACCACACGCAGGTTGCCTTCGCTTGCTCGCTGAACGAGTGCTTCGCAGGCATTTAGCGAGCCGATTAACGTAGGCTTGATGACCAGCGCTTTTAGCTGCGGGTGGCAGTGCCACGCGGCTCCGCGGGAAAGCGTTTCATCCAGCGCCACGCCCACCCCCGTGGCTTCCGCGACCGCGATCGTGTCAGCAAAGCTAGCACAAGGCTCTTCCAGGTAGTCAATCTGTTCCAGCGTCAGGCGCTCGCAGAAGCGCTGGGCGTCTGCCCGTGTCCAGCCTCCGTTGGCATCCAGAATCAGTTGGGTGGTGGGGAAGTGCTTGCCAAGCTGTTCGATCAGCGCCAGTTCCTCTGCCATGGCGTAGCGTGCCACCTTGAGCTTGAGTCTTTTCGGCGGCGACGCCTGCCAATGGGAGGCTGAAAGCGACGGCATCAGAGACGCGGGCGTGCCCTGAAGCAGCGGATAGGCTGGCAAAGGGTCAGGAAGATCAGCGGGCCACGCGCGCTGGGCGCAGTCGAACCCGAACTGCACCGACGGTAGCGCCGGGCAGGTGGTGTCGCCGCGCTTTAATGCAGCCAGGCAGGCAAGGCTTTCCGCTTCTGCTTCCGCCAGGGTTTCCATCGAGAAGCCAGGCAGCGGCGCGACCTCGCCCCATTGCCCATTGATGGAAACCAGCAGCCCTTCCCGGTTCTTGAGCCTATGCCCTTTAAACATCAGCGGCTGGCGCAACGGGAGGGAGTAGCGGTAAAGCGACAGCTGCATCAGGGGTTACGCGGATAGCGAGAGAAATCCGGGCGGCGTTTTTCGTTGAACGCGTTACGCCCCTCCTGGCCCTCTTCGGTCATGTAGTAGAGCATGGTGGCGTTACCGGCCAGCTCCTGAAGCCCGGCCTGGCCGTCGCAGTCGGCATTGAGCGAGGCTTTCAGGCAGCGCAGCGCCATAGGGCTGTGCTGGAGCATCTCGCGGCACCAGCGAACACTCTCTTTTTCGAGCTCGGCAAGCGGTACGACGTGGTTGACCAACCCCATGTCGAGGGCCTGGGCGGCGCTATACTGACGGCACAGAAACCAGATTTCCCGGGCCTTTTTCTGACCGACAATACGGGCCAGGTACGAGGCGCCGTAGCCACCATCAAACGAGCCAACCTTGGGGCCGGTCTGGCCAAATACCGCGTTATCGGCGGCAATGGTCAAGTCACACATCAGGTGCAGCACGTGGCCACCGCCGATGGCGTAGCCCGCCACCATGGCGACGACTGGCTTGGGGCAGGTACGAATATCACGCTGGAAATCCAGCACGTTGAGGTGATGGGTACCCTCTTCGTCCTGGTAGCCGCCATAGTCACCGCGAATGCGCTGGTCGCCGCCGGAGCAGAACGCTTTATCACCGGCGCCGGTGAGTAGAATGGCGCCGATAGCGCTGTCGTGGCGGGCGCGGTTGAGTGCCTGGGCCATTTCATTGACCGTTTGCGGGCGAAAGGCGTTGCGCACCTCGGGGCGGTTGATGGTGATACGAGCCACGCCCTCGCTCGAGGTGTGATACAGAATATCCTGGTAGTCTGCGGAGTCGTCCTGCCACGCGATGGGGGCATAGAGTTCTGATTCAGTCAGTCCGTCAATCATGTCAGTCTCTTTTAATCGGTTAAGGCGTTCTGCGTCCCGGTCAGCTCAGCATACCGGCCACCACCAGGCCTAATGCCAGCATACTCAGCAGCGCAGCCGCGCCGTACATCAGTTTCTTGTTGAAGCCGTCGCGGCCCACGCTTATATCGAACAGGCCATGGCGCAGCCGGTGAGCGGCATGAAAGAGCGGCAGGCACACCACTGCGCCGACAAACAAAAAGCCCGGTACGCTGAACAGTAGCGCCGTGGCCCGCTCGTAGCTTAGCGCGTCGGCGGGCAGCAGCCCAAGCGGCAACAAAACGCCAATAAACAGGATGACGGCGGGCAAAAGGACCGCAAAACAGACGCCGCCCGCGCTGAAAAGCCCCCACCAAAGCGGCTCATCGAAGGCTTGTTGGTGGGATGCCGCCTGTGGGCTGCCGGGTTTACTCATGGCTTGCTTGCTCATATTCAGGCCCTCCCCAATAACCAGAAGAACAGCAGCGCGACGACCACCACGCCTGCCCACTGCCCCGCCACGATCATGTTGTCAGGCAGGCTGCGGCCAGCGATGCGCAGCGGCATGACCCGTGGAAACAGCACAAAGAACGTGGCGGCGTGATAAAGGCTGGCGGCAAGCGCCAGAAGGTTCAGCGCCAGCACCACCGGCGAGCCCATGAAGCCCACCCAGCCCTGCCAGCTATCCGCCCCCTGAACGAGCGCCACCATTCCCGCCATCAAACAAAGCAGAAAAAACACCAGCGGCAAAACCGTGGCTTCGCGCAGCATATAAAGTTTGAAAAACCGATGCTTTAGCCACCAGTTGCGTTTCAGTGGCGGCAAGCGTTGCGATGATGTTTTATTCATGCGCCTTCCCCTCGCCGTTCATCTCATCGCCTTTGAACAAGGCGATCAAGGTATGCTTGGCCGCTTCGACCTTGCCCTGGTTCACCGCCGCAGCGGGGTCGACGTGCTTCGGGCACACCTTCGAGCAAAAGCCGACAAAGGTGCAGCTCCACACGCCCTCGTGGCGGTTAAGCTCCGCCATACGCTGCTTTTTGCCGTGGTCGCGGCTGTCCTGGTTGTAACGGTGGGCCAGCGCGATCGCCGCCGGGCCCCGAAACTCCGGGTTGAGCCCGAACTGCGGGCACGCCGAGTAGCAGAGCCCGCAGTTGATGCAGTTGGCGAACTGCTTGTAGCGGGCCAACTGCGCCGGCGACTGGCGATAGGTTTCCGGCGCTTGGGGGTCGAAGGGTTTGACCGGGTCGTCATCGATTAGATAGGGCTTCACCGCCGCCAGGTGCTCGAGAAAGATCTCCATGTCCACGACCAGGTCGCGCTGTACCGGAAAGTGGGCGAGCGGCTCGATACGGATCTCGCCGTCATAATCGCGCAAAAAGGTTTTGCAGCCGAGCTTGGGAATGCCGTTCACCATCACCCCACAGGAGCCGCAGATCGCCATGCGACACGACCAGCGGTAGCTCAGCGTGCTATCCAACTGCTCTTTTATATGGTTGAGGGCGTCCAGTAGCGACGTGCTGTCATCAACCGGCAGCTCAAAGGCCTGCCAGTAGGACTCCGCCGCGTTATCGGGTACGTAGCGCTTAACGCTGATGGTCTTGTTCATACCTTGTCCCCTTTACCGGCGTCCCCATAGGCCCGTTCTGCCGGGGCGGAAAAGCGTACATCGACCTCCTGCCAGTGCAGCCTGGCAGGCGCCTCGCCTTGATAAAATACCTGGCTGTGCTTGAGGTAGTTAACGTCGTCCCGCGTTTGCATCCCTTCGTCCAGACGCTGGTGGGCACCGCGGGATTCACGCCGCTCCAGGGCACCAAGGCACGAGGCTTCGGCGATATCCAGTCCACACCCAAGCTCGAGGCACTCCAAAAGCTCGGTATTGAATATCTTGCTGGCATCGTTGACGCGAATCTCGCGGTAGCGCGCGCGCAGCTTTCGAATTTGTGCCAACGCCTGGGCCATGCTTTCCTCGGTGCGGTAGATACCACAGCCGCTTTCCATGGCCTGCACCATGGCGTGCTTGAGATCCACCCAGTTCTCGCCGCTGCGGTTGCCATCGCAAAGGCGCGCAAGCGTGGCCTGTTGGCGCTCGGCCTGGGCGTGTAGAAGAGCGCTATCGGCCCACTCGGTGTGTGCCGCACGCCGGCTTGCCTGTTCACCGGCCAGGCGGCCAAACACCAGCAGTTCGGTGAGCGAGTTGGAGCCCAGCCGATTGGCGCCATGCAAGCCGACCGAGGCACACTCCCCTGCGGCATAGAGCCCAGTGATCGAGGTTTCGCACTGCGGGTTGGTTTCGATCCCGCCCATGGTGTAGTGAACGGCGGGGCGAATGGGGATGGGTTCCTTCACCGGGTCGACGTTGATATAGGATTTGGCCAGCTCGCAGATGAACGGCAGGCGCTCGAGGATGGTTTTCTCACCCAGGTGGCGAAGGTCGAGATACACCACGTCGCTGTCGCCGAACTTGCCGGTGCGCCCGGCCTGCTGCTCCTGCCAAAACGCCTGGGAAAGCTTGTCCCGCGGGCCCAGCTCCATGTACTTGTTTTCCGGTTGGCCCAGCGGTGTTTCCGGGCCCAGGCCGTAATCCTGCAAGTAACGGTAGCCGTCCTTATTAAGAAGAATCCCGCCTTCGCCGCGGCACGCTTCGGTAATCAGAATGCCGGAACCGGGCAACCCGGTAGGGTGGTACTGCACGAACTCCATATCGCGCAGCGCCACGCCGTGGCGGTAGGCCATCGCCATGCCGTCGCCGGTGACGATGCCCGCATTGGTATTGAAGCGAAACAGGCGCCCGGCGCCGCCGGTGGCCAGAATCACTGCCTTGGCGCGCAGCAGGGTCAGCTCGCCGGTCGCGATTTGCAGCGCAATGACGCCGATGACCGCGCCTTCGTGAACGGCCAGGTCGAGCACGAAATACTCATCAAAGCGCTCGATCTCCGGGTATTTGAGCGAGGTCTGAAAGAGCGTATGCAGCATGTGAAAGCCGGTTTTATCCGCGGCAAACCAGGTGCGGGCGGTTTTCATGCCACCAAAACGGCGCACCTGCACTTGGCCGTCGTCCTTACGACTCCAGGGGCAGCCCCAGCGCTCCATCTGCACCAGCTCCTGGTAGGCATGATGAACGAAATAGTCCACCACGCCCTGCTCGACCAGCCAGTCGCCGCCGGAGACGGTGTCATCGAAGTGTGCCTGGTGAGTGTCGTCGCTGCTGGTAACCGCCGCCGCGCCACCTTCGGCGGCTACGGTATGCGAGCGCATGGGATAGACCTTGGAAAGCATTGCGATGCGCTGCGAGGCGCCCTGCTCTTTGGCAGCCTCGGCCGCGCCTATCGCAGCGCGCAACCCCGCACCGCCGCCCCCTACGATGACAATATCGAAATCCTGCTGGCGCATGGCACCCTCCCGCTGGTCAGGTTAAAAGACTACCGATACAACGCCCTCTTCTGGTTTGAAATTACCATACCCCTGAAAGGCAAAGTATTGATCTCGCACCAATCTAAAGAACTATTGACACACATCAAACAACGGGCAGCGACACACGTATTACAGTCATATCTCCACCCATCGAGACGTTGCGCCGGCGTCTTTCAGGCAGCGCACAAGGAGGCCACTCACCCCCACTTTTTCCTCCCGTGAATGATTTACGGGTAATTTTCTGACCTGACCCGCTATAAGAGAGGGCAACATGACCAGCCGTGCTCAACCCGTGCCGTTATGGAAGTTGTTAGCACCCGTTTTCGTCGCCATCGTCGTTGCCTTGATACCCGCGCCATCGGGACTGGCACCGCATGCGTGGTACTTTTTTGCCATTTTTCTGGGCTGTGTGGTCGGGCTGATACTCGAGCCCCTGCCCGGTGCAGTCATTGGCCTACTCGGGGTGACGCTGGCCGCGCTACTTTCGCAATGGGTACTGTTTTCGCCGGAGCAGATGGCAGTGGAAGGCTTCAATGCGGCCAATCAGGCCTTCGCCTGGGCGGTCTCGGGCTTCACCAACTCGACCGTTTGGCTGATTTTTGGCGCCTTCATGTTTGCCCTTGGCTATGAGAAAACCGGCCTGGGGCGGCGCATCTCGCTTTGGCTGGTGAAATCCATGGGCAAACGCACCCTAACGCTGGGTTACGCGGTCATGATCGCGGATGCGATTCTGGCGCCGTTTACCCCTTCCAACACCGCGCGCAGCGGCGGCACCATCTACCCGGTGATTCGTAACCTGCCGCCGCTTTATGATTCCCACCCCAACGACCCCAGCATGAAGCGCATGGGCAGCTTTTTGATGTGGACGGCCATCGTGTCCACCTGTGTCACAAGCTCCCTGTTTCTGACCGCACTGGCCCCCAACCTGCTGGCCATCGCGCTGACCGAAAGCGCCACCGGCCTGCATATCCACTGGGGGCAGTGGTTCATGGCGGTCGCGCCGGTGGGTATTTTCCTGCTACTCCTGGTGCCCTTGCTGTGCTACTGGCTGTGCGCCCCAGAGGTAAAAGCGGGTAATGAAATTTCCGACTGGGCCGGCCAGGAACTGGCCAAGCTGGGACGCTTGACCCGCCATGAAATCCTTTTGGTCGTCATGGTGGCCACGGCCTTGCTGCTGTGGATCTTCGGCGGCGATATCATTTCGGCGTCCCTGGTGGGCCTGGTGGTCATTTGTGCCATGCTGCTGACCGGCATCATCGACTGGAACGATATTCTCGATAACCGCGCGGCCTGGAATACCTTTGTCTGGTTTGCCACCCTGGTGGCCCTGGCCGGCGGGCTTAGCCAGGTCGGGTTCGTCAACTGGTTCGGTGGCGTGGTCGGCGGGCAGATCAGCGGCTTCAACCCCGTGATGGCCATGGTCGCGCTCACCGTGATTTTCTATCTGCTCCACTACCTGTTTGCCAGCGTCACCGCCCACGTGACGGCTTTACTGCCGGTCATGCTGGCGGCGGCTTCGGGCATCGCGGGGCTGGATATGGAGCTGTTCGTTTTGCTGCTGCTCCCCACGCTCGGTTTCATGGGCATTCTGACTCCTTACGGCACCGGCCCAAGCCCGGTCTACTACGGCAGCGGCTACCTGCCGAGCGGCCTTTGGTGGCGGCTGGGGGCGGTCTTTGGTCTGCTGTTTCTGGTGGTCTGGCTGGCGGTCGGGCTTCCGTGGCTGCTGCTGATCCACTGAGCAAGGGGCCCTTAAAGGAGCGCGCGATACCAGCTTTCCAGCTGCCGCGCGACCTGGCCGGGCTGCTCGGAATGCAGATTGTGCCCCCCTTCGAGGGGGGCATGCGCTATATGGGGCGCCGCCGCTGCCAGGCGTGTCGCCAGGCCGCTGAATTTGGCGTCGTGAAGGCCGGACAGATAGCCGACCGGCAACGAGGTATTCGCCAGCCACGGCCACTGAGAGGGCTGATGCCCCAGCGACGTGGCCCGCAACATGCAAGCTACGGACTTACCAATATTGTGCCCCCGGCGCTTGCACTGCTGGCTGCGCGCCGCGGTGGAGAGATCGGCAAATACGGGCTGCTGGTACCAGTTGGCGAGCACGTTTTGAAGCGGTTCCTGCTCGAAGCGTATTGCCCAGCGTTCATCATGCGCAAGACGCCCCGGCCGCTCGCTTTCGGGTAGCCCGGGGTGGGCACTCTCCAGCCATAGCGCCTGAAGCCCCGGCGGTTGGCGGCTGGCGTGATAAAGCGCCAGCCGCCCGCCCAGAGAATACCCTAGCAAGCAGTAGCGGTCGATGCCCCGGGCGTTCAAGGTATCGCCCAACCAGTGATGAAACGCGTCGAAAGAGCTTACCTGCACGCCGTGGTTCTCGCCGTGGCCGGGCAGGTCCAGTGCCAGCGTCGGGATACCCTTCCCCTCCAACTGGTCACGGACCTTTATCCAGTCGTGCCGGTCGCCTAACAGGCCATGCAGCATTATCAGGATCGGGTTGGAAAAATGGCTGGAAGGATGGTTGGAAGAGTCGCTCACGTCAGGCCTCTCGAATCGCTACGCCCAGGGCCGCCAGCTCATCCGCTACCTGCTGATGAGGCAAGCTGATTTCGATCAGCGTAACGCCGACCTCGAGGGCCTGCTGGTAGGCTGCGGTAAAGGCATCGAGCGAATCCGGCGCGGCGTACGCAAGCCCGAACATCAACGCCGCATGTTCAAAGTTCAGCCCGTGGGGCTGGCGAAAATAGCGCTCCAGCTGCTCGCCTTCTTTGGGCACCGGCAGCATATGAAAAATGCTGCCGCCATCGTTATTGAGAATGACCACCACCAAGGGGTGCGCCGCCTGTTTCAGCAGCGCCAGGCTGTTGAGGTCGTGCAGGGCGCTGGTGTCCCCCAGCACGAGGGTGGTGGGCCCTGGATGGGTACAACTGAGGCCGTAGGCCGTGGCCGTCAGACCATCGATGCCGGAAGCGCCGCGATTGGTGAATACCCGCAGGGGCATTTCGCGGTAGGTGCCCAGCATATTCATCAGCCGCGCCACCAGGCTATTGCCGACCACCAGCTGCCCTTTCGCCTGTTGCGCTAATTGGTGGCACACCCCCAGTTCGGAAAACGCAGCACATCGCGCCTCGACACACTGGCGGGTGCGCCGCTGAAGGCGATCCAGCCGGTGCCAGGGCGGCCGCTCGGCGGGCGTGGGCAACGCTTCAATGAACGCGTCGGGCGGGCTGACCCAGCGGCGCTTGATAACGTAATCGGGGTCGAGCCGGTGCGGCAGCGGATCGACCAGCCAGGTGTCCTGCCAGGGCTTTTGCGCGATAAAGCCGGTCAACCGCTTGGAAATCAGCCGCCCGCCGAACTGCAGCAGCACCTCGGCCTGGGCAAGCTCTTCGTAAAACTGCGGGTCATGAAGGGCCAGGTCGAAATACACCAGGTTCTGCGGATCGAAGCGAATCTGGCTTTGCAGGTCCGCCAATAAAGGCCAGCCCAACTGTTTGGAGAGCTCGACGATTTTCGCTACCTGATGGGGGGCATGCGCGCTTCCCTCGATATTGCCCACGACAATCACGCCCTGCTTTCGAGAAAATACCTCCCACTCGCTATCGCACGCGCTCGTGTGTGAAGGGGTTTCCACCGGCGCCTGCCAATCACTCCAGGGGGCGGGGCCTGCCTGCCAGCGGCCTAGCGGGGCAAGGTAGTGGGTGGCATCGAGTAAGTCGCGGCCTGGGTAGAGCGGTTCGCGATACCGGCAGTTAATGTGGATAGGCCCAGGCGTGCGGCGCTGTCGATCGACACAGTGGTCAATGGTACTCAGCAAAAAAGCCGCTTGCATCTCTGCGGCTGGCGGCGGCAAATCCCGGTGCTCGACCGTGTGGCGGGCGAAAATATCCCGCTGATCGATCGCCTGGTTGCTGCCGTTATCCAATAGCTCGATCGGCCGGTCGGCGGAGAGCACCACCAGCGGCACGCCGGTCAATTTGGCTTCCACGATCGCCGGATAGAGATTGGCGACCGCCGTCCCCGAGGTCGTGATGATCACGACCGGCCGATGGCTGCCTCGGGCCATGCCGAGTGCGAGAAAGCCAAGCCCGCGTTCGTCGAAATGGCAGTGGCAGTTTAACCCCGCATGTTCGCTGGCCGCCGCCGTCAACGGGGCCGAGCGCGAACCCGGCGCCAGCACGACATCGCGCACTCCCAGGCGATAAAGCTCCTCCAGCATCAGAGCGGCCCAGAGGTGATTGAAGGTAGCGTGATGCGTTGCAAAGCCAGGCATTGAAGCAGGCGCGGTCATGTCTTACCCCATTCCCAAAAGCGTCATGATATCGGCAATTTTACTATCCAGCTCGCGCCACTCCGCGTCTGGTTCAGAACCTTTCACGATCCCCGCACCGGCGTAGAGCCGAATCGAGTCTTTACCGACATGGGCACAGCGAATGGCCACTGCCAGGTCACTGCTGGCGTGGCTGATTCGACCAAAGACACCCGCGTACCAGCCGCGCCGGTGGTGCTCATGCTGGCGGATGAAGGCCAACGCCGCCTGGCGGGGTACGCCTCCGACGGCTGGCGTTGGAGGCAAGGTTTCGAGCAGTTGCCGGTCGCTCACTTCAGGGTGTAGCTTGGCGTGAATCAGGCGGCGAATGTGCAGCACCGAGCGCAGCGTGACAATATGTGCCTCGCCCATGTCGATCCGATGCGAAAGCGGTTCAAGCTGGCTCAGCAGCTGTTGATACACGCACCGATTTTCCAGGCCGTTCTTGGTATCTGAAAGCAGCCTGATGGCAAGTTCACCATCTTGCTGGGCTGTGCGCCCGCGAGGCGTCGTCCCAGCCAGTGCCTCGCTAGCCAAGTGAGAACCTTTGCGCCTGTAAAGCCGCTCCGGAGGGCAGCCAATAAACGCTTCATGGGGTGTGAATTGGATACCCAACTGGAAACAGTCAGCAGCCCCTGCCTGCCAGTGTGACAGTAGCGCCCAAGGGCTGGGTATTTCAGCACTGCGTAGGCATGTTTCCCGCGAAAGAACCACCTTGGGGGTTCTACACAATTGATCTGGCTGGGTCACCCGGCTTACCTGTGCTGCCCACTCTTCCCGAGAAGGACAGTCGTTACGTTCCAGGGAAAGCGGCAAAAGTGGTGAAAGTGGCCTGGGCGGATTTAGCGCATCAAGCGCCGCATGGGCATCAGCCAACTCTTGTTCACGATCGCGGTCATCGAAGCGCAGGTTGAGTGACAGCATTGTCCCTTGCTCACAGCGCTTGAGTTCTATGCGCGGCAGCAAAAAGTAGCAGTGGTTGAAGTTCGCCCACCCCGGCGTAGTAGGGTCAAAGGCCATACCACCGAAATAGTCGGGCTGCTCTCCCGGGTGGGCCGCCAGCGCGTATTGGTCGCTGTGCAACGCCGCTAGCGAGTCCAGCGCTTTGACCACGCCGACCATTGCGTACTCGGGCGCATCAAGCTCGCGAGCTTTCCAGTAAAGGCGCGGGAACACGCTCTGCACATTCAGCCAGCCTATTAAATGCTCTATCTGGCAGGGCGTGCTCAGCCGTATAAATCCCTGCGGCTGCTCAATACAAAGCTCATCCAGCCGTTGCTTGAGTATTGCCACGGGGGTTGCCAATTCCGTCATGTCACGCTTACTTCCTCAAAATACCCATTTCACAATGCTGTAAGCATGGTTCAGGCGTGCCGATCGCGTACTATTTTGTTTCTGATATAGGGCAGCACCCAGCGGTCTCCGCCAAAGCGACCGGCATTGGCGCCTGCCACTAGCAAGAAGAAGGTCAGCGCGATCATCCACGGGTTGGTCGAGACGGTGCCCGCCATCAAGAAGGACATGTTCATCACAATGGCGAAAAAAGCCGCGTAGGAGGTCAGGACGCCAACAATCAGCCCAAGCCCTACCAGAACCTCGCCGAACGGAATAACGACATTGATAATATCGGCATAAGGCAGCGCGACGTTGTCTAGAAAGGCAACGTAGTTAGGATAAACCATGCTGCCTTCACGCATTACAGGGTTGGCAACCGCATTACTCAAAAAGCCCTGAGCATCAAAGCCGCTGGTCATTTTGCCAATCCCCAGCGTTAGCCAGGTAATACCCAGATAGAGGCGCAATACTAGCCAGACAAAAGCTGCATATTTGTTTGTTCTAAATAAGTCGCTGATCATCCCGTAGGCTCCACATTAGAGGGGGAATGCCAGTAGTGTGGGGGAAAGCACGTCGGCTTTTTTTGACTTAAGTCTACTTTTTAGCACTTAATTATACATAGAGAGATGTTTTGGCCTCTGCTTATTGCATGCTGGCTCTACTAACGGTTTCTTTACCGCTGATGCCAAAAGGAATAGTCAATAAATGCTCCAATCTGTAAAACGCCCTCACTACCACGCCTGGTTACTGGCGGCGCGACCACGCACACTCCCACTGGCCTGCGCGTCCATTTTACTGGGAACTGGACTTGCCTCTTATCAGGATAGTTTTAATGCAGGCGTATTCTTACTGACCCTGTTAACGGCGATCTCACTCCAGATACTCTCCAATTTGGCCAACGATTATGGGGATGCGGTATCGGGAGCAGATGACCAGGAGCGTATTGGTCCCGTTCGAGCGGTGTCGTCGGGCCTGTTAAGCCCTCAAACGATGCGTAGAGGAATGGTAATCACAGCCACGGCTGCTGCGCTTTTAGGACTTTCATTGCTGCTTACTGCCTTCGGAAACCAGTGGGGGCATATTACCCTCTTCGTACTGCTAGGCGCCGCTGCTTTATTAGCGGCGGTGACCTATACCGTGGGGCTTGGCGGTACGCCTTATGGATATCGGGGGCTAGGTGACATCTCGGTTTTTGTATTTTTTGGGCTGCTTGGCGTGCTGGGGACTTATTACCTGTATACCCAGCAGTTAAGCGGGCTGGCGCTTCTTCCTGCGGCGACCTGCGGACTGCTATCGGCTGCGGTACTGAATGTGAACAACGTCCGCGATATCGAGAACGATGCGCGCAATGGAAAAATCACCCTGGCCGTAAAGCTTGGTCGCGCTAACGCGGTCAACTACCACTGGGCATTACTGGGTATGGCACTGCTGCTTACCTTGATTTATCTGATTGCACTTCCGGTGCCGCTGGTGGGATGGAGCTGCCTGCTGGTCGCCAAGCCGCTCTCTGATGCCGCCAGAACATTAAGCCATAGCCGCGATGGCGAGACTCTCACCGGTATGCTGAAGAAGACTGCCATTTCAACACTGATTTACAGCATGCTGCTATCCATTGGCTTGGCATTTTTTAGTGGCTAACAAGCTTTCTGTTTCAAGGATGATAAATTATGACCATCTCTACTACGCCTTTATCGGTAAATGAATTTCGTCAAGAATTGTCAGTATCAAACCAGCGCAAAATGCTCACCTGGGCTGGCTGCGAGTTACGTGTGGCCTTCTGGCGCACCGTATCAGGCAAGGAGCGACCTGCGGTAATAAAGATAAACGCGCAACGCTACTACGTCGCCTCCACCAGTGCTGACAATATGCAAACGTGGTTTGCCCGAATACAGCGCGAAAAGAACCTTCAAGAAAGCCCTGGAGACGAAACTTCTGGAGACAGTTCTGGAGAAGGTTATGAGAAAAGTTCTAAGAAAAGTTCTGAAGAAAGCTTTGAAGAAAGCAGCGAGCTGGTAATCAAGTCACTGTCGCTTGCCGAGCTTGCCCGCAACGCGCATATCCACCAGTTGGGCATCCACCTGAGCGATGAGCAGGCAGCCATGTATTTTTCAGGCTCTATCATGACACTCTGGGGAGAAACGGCCATTCTAGAGGATAAGAAAGGCCAAGAAATCATCTACCGAGCGGCCGAGGTCTTCACTTTCGAATCGCCTGATGAGCCCGACCCCATCCCCTATGGCGCTGTTCAGTACTGGCACGACGGCGAACTGGAGTACAACCCTGACCGAGATCTGAGTAAGCAACAGTCACTGCATGTGTTCGATGATCAGTGGGACTGGAACAGCCCTCTATTTCCTACCCTACCCGATAAGGTACAGGCACTCAGTAGCCTTTCATCTAACGCGCAAGCCTTTTTCGAGCGTATGAGGGTGCCACCACTGCAAAGCCCAGAGCCTGAGCCAGTACAGCCTCCGGCCCCAGAGCCTTCCTACCAAAACGCTTTTGTCGGCGCGGATAATCTCGCCTCTTTCCACTCACTGCGTGGCATGGTCGATCAGGACATCGTACCGCCTGCCGACGATATCACTCTGACAATCACAAAAGACGCCAAGCATCGTGACAAGCGCACCGACAGCACCGAACGCTGGGGAATAAGGATAAGCTTCACCACGCCCATGGGATTTAATGCCGTTTTCGACCCCGACTGGCTAGATGCTTCTCTCTGCAAAGCCAATACAACACTGCCAGACACTACAGGCGTCCATCATGCCAGCGATGTACTACGCGAGCGTATTGTCAATCATCTTGCCTGGAGCTTCTTTCAGCACGGCCGCGGCTTCGTAAAAACACTGTTCGGTACAGCCTTGAAAGGACTACTACCAAATTGCATTACCAACGGATACGGGGCTTTTCAGCTGGACTACGCGGATAAACGTTTCCCCTGTCTGGCACGCTTTCAGTGCGGTGAACTAGAAGTGGCAGTGCTTTTATTAGGGCAGGATAAAGGCAACTACGTATGCATGCCATTGAAGTTCGAGGAGATCCCGGAGGCGGATTTGCCCACGCTGGTCCCCCGTCGCAGCGAACTGATAAGCATGGAGTCAAAGAGTATAATACTTTCAGAGCACCACCATAGATTGATAATTCCCATGTCGCTTATCGACTTTCCTGACCATTGGTATCGTGGCATTCGAGTCAGCAATCAGCATATCAAATCTCAGTTTATTTTCGGCATGCGCTTCAACACCATGATCGCCGAAATGGAGAACGAACAAACTACCACTGCAAGGTTCCCTCTTAAGTGGATCATAGCAGGCTGTGCGGCAGTGGTTTTGGGCGTAATATTGGGGGTGAGTTTATAGCCCCCCCTTCCTTTGCTAGCCTTTCCATTTATCGCCGCTTGCCCTGCGCTAACGATATTGCCTATGGCTTAAAGCACCATCTCATAGCCTTCAAATTTCGGCGGTCCCAGGTAAATACCTTCTGCGATTTGGCGCCCGCATGGGCTTTGCGGAAGGCTTCTGACTGGGTCCAGGCGCGGAAGGGCTTATTATATCCATGCTGAGCAATGTCATGGCCTGACACTAGAGTTTGCTACCCCACCATGCCATAAGCGCTTAACCGGCGGAGCCCATCAATTTTGCCTAAATAAGTTAGAAACAATAAACTATGTTTTCTTAGGGCTCGGAAGCGCTGGGCGATAAACACTGAACATTGATTTTATCAAAACCCAGTGCCCACGTCTGATTAAGCACGATGAATAAGCACGCGTACTCGCCGCTTCTTATTGTTCATTACTATTTAAAAGCCTGTTGTTTTATAGGGCTTTGAACTGCTATCTAACTCAGGGATGATAACCATGACTACGGATACTTTTACACAATTCTCTTTAACCGAATTTCAGAAAGATCTGTCATCGTCGGATCAGCGCAAGTTACTTCGTTGGGCCGACTGCGAGCTCTATACGGCCTTGGTACGCAATGCGGCAGGCCATGAGGAGCCGGTGGTAATTCAGATAGATGAAAAATCTCGCTACGCCGCTTCAACAAGTGCGGATACCCTGCACAATTTATTGGCTAGCGCCAAGCTTGAAGAAGGTAGTGAAGCAGTGATCAAGCCCCTGCCGTTGGCCGAACTGGCTCGTAATGCGCACCTTTACGGTGTGGGGCTACATATAGTCGACGATGGAGAAGGTGATTATATCGCAGGCCGCACTACACTCGTGCTGGGCATGAAGGCCGTGGTGGAAACACCCGAAAATAAAGAAGTCCTCTATGAAGCGGAGATCTTCTTTTTCAAGCCAACCAATGACGTTCACATGCTGCCGTATGGGTCCGTTCAGTACTGGTACGATGCCAATCCTAAGCATACGTACACGTCGGATGAGAGCCAGGCCGCCTCTATCTACGTATTTGACGATCAACTGGACTGGAGCAACCCTCTTTTCCCTGACCTGCCCGAAGGCGCCATGCCATTGAGCACGTTATCACCCAGTGCTCAGGCTTTTTTCGAGCGCACACGGCTTCCGTTGCTACAGCGCTGGAACGATGCGCCAGCAGAGCCTATAGAACCAGAGCTTCTCTACCACAATAGCCTGATTGGAGAACCCCTTCTCTCTTTCAGCCAGCTACGCGCCATGGTGGATCAAGACATTGTGCCAGCGGCGAATGACATCATCCTTAAGGTTGCCAAAACGGTCCAACTGGAGGGAGAGCCAGCCGATGCCTCTGAACGCTGGGAAGTTAAGGTCAGCTTTACCACGCCCATAGGTATCAAGGCGCTCTTCGATCTGGACTGGGTTCAAGCGTCATTGTGCCAGGCAAATACAGAGCTACCCAATACCATCGGCACCCATAGCGCCAGCGAAGCGCTGCGCGAGCGTATCGTCAATCACCTCGCCTGGGTATTTTTACAACGGGGTCGTAGCTTCGACGTGGCAAGGTTCGGCGAATGCCTAGACGGACTATTCCCCGATCAAGTGATCAACAGTGACAAGGCCTACCAGCCGGACTATACCGACCGCCGTTTTCCCTGTCTGGCCCGCTTTCAGTGCGGCGAATATCCTGTGCCGGTCATGCTGCTGGGGCAGCAAGGCGGCAACTACGTATGTCAGCCACTAAAGGATGTAGACATACCAGAGAAGCACGCCCCTACCTCTATTCCTGGGCGCAGCAGTTTTATCGATATGACGAGACAGACCATGATGCTTTCCAATATTGGGGAAAGATTGGTGCTCCCCACCTCGCTCATCGACTTTCCAGAAGCCTGGTACGAAGGCATTCGCCTCAGCAATCAAAACCTCAAATCCAAATTTGTTTCGAGCATGCGTGTAAACACGTTTTTAAGCGAACTTGAACAAGCAGATGGCGCCACCAGTAGCTCGGCCAAATGGCTCATCGCGGGCTGTGTAGCGGTGGTGATAGGCGTGATAGCGATGATGAACTTGTAATACAGACCAAACAGATAATGCTTGTATTCTGCATCAAGGATGAAAGGTAATGTTAGAAACACTCACCAACCCACTTCCTTTTGATCAATTCAGAAAAGATGTAGAAAGTAATGCAATAGCCAAGATAATAGGTTGGGCGGATCACGAAGTTTATGTGCCGTTTACTCGTTATACGTCAGGTGAGGAGGTAGCACTATTATTTCACGGACGCCTTTTATGTCACGTCAATGCCTCTTATATGGCGGGAGCTGAACAAATATTAAGCTCCACCGAGCCATATACCCATCTTAAAGAAATAGTGATCAAGCCGCTGACGCTTGGAGCGCTATTTTGCACTGCCAATTTTCACAAACTAGGCATCAATATATTCGGTGAAGATCATCGTTTGAACTTAGGCAGTCATGCTATGTGCGTATTGGCCGAGCTTGCTCTTTACGACGATAATGAAAAGGAAGAATCACTTCATTCTGTCACCGCTTTCCCTTTTGAAAATGATGATTGCACAACCCTCCTGCCCAAAGGGGCTGTTCAGCTATGGATGCCTAGCCACCTCTCGGTAACGCTTCCATGGCCCAGCAAGCAGGAGCAAGCTCTACTCATCTTTGATGATCGACTCGACTGGACCAACCCTCGCTTTCCGCCACTGCCGGATAATGCCAAGGGGCTTAGCCAACTCCCCACTATGGCGCAAAAATCGTTTCAACGAATGCAGTTATCGCCCCTACCCATCAAGCGGGACACCCCAAAGGCTTCAGCCGTCCCAGCCGCTATTTACCATAATTCACTGCTGGCTGAGGAAAAAATCAAGAGCTTCAGCCGATTACTGTCAAGGGTAGATAAAGAGATTGTACCCAAAGCGATCAATATCAAGCTGAACGTCACCCATCCTTCAGCGCGAAGTTCCGCACAAGACAGGGCTAACTCCTGGGAACTTCAAGTCAGTTTTATCTCGCCAAGGGGGGGCAATATCATTTTTGCATCAGAGCTGGTCGACACTGCGCTTTGCAAGGCAAATGCCGCGCTACCCAATACCGTCGGTACTCAATGCGCCAACCATCAACTACGTCAACGCATCGTCAAGCATATTGCCTGGATGCTCTTTCAACATGGTCGTGACCTTAATTTCTTGTTCTCTGGGTTCTTTTTAGACCTCCACGGACTCCTTCCATACTCCATAATCAATGGTCGCGGACAATTTCAGCCGGACTACACAGATAACCGTTTCCCTTGCCTTGCACGCTTTTCATTTGGCGAACACCAAGTCCCGGTCATGCTGCTGGGGGCGGATAAGGACAACTATATCTGCATGCCGTTGGCGTCAAAAGCTTTGCCGGAAACAGATGCCCCCCGCCAGATACCTCATCGTAGCGACCTGATCGACAGGTCGACCGGATACGTGGAATTAAAGCGCAGAATCGACAAGCTTTTGATCCCCGAGTCACTTATCGACTTTCCTGATCACTGGTATCACGGGGAGCGAATCAGCAATAAGATGGTTATCGAAGAATTCATCTCACGTATGGAAGAGAAAAAGCTGCACGAAAACACCAACCAGCCAATCAAGGATGAAAGCGGCTCGCCCATGCTGTGGATGATGGGGTGTGTTGGGATCATGGCATTGTTAATTATACTTGACTTGATTCTATAGTCCCCTATTAGCAGCCCTGCATCTCCATGCTTACTTCATCGCTAAGCGCCAGTTTGTTTAAAGTACCTCCGCATAGCCTTCACACTTGGGCAGTCTTAAATATAGCCCTCTGCCCAAGCTGGCATTTCCCTTTTTTGAGTTGCGCCTGAGTGGAATCACAGATTTCACCCCCTTTGCCTCAAGAAGCTTGTTAGGCTTATTTTCTTATGAAGAATGCCGCACGTTGCAACCCAGCATTGCGACGAGCTTTTGCGCAGAATGAGATGGCGCTGCTGGGCGCATATTGAAGGCAGCGCACCTATTGGCTGCGTTCACTGACTAATCGTTGGTGAGCCGTCCCAGATAATGCTGATAGAACAGATTATTAAACACCCCTCCCGGGTCGTAATTGAGTTTGCAGTCTATTAGTGCCTGTGCGCTCGGATAGGCGCGTTGAAACTGCGGGATGGTAGGAAATCGTTGATAGACAAGATAGTAGGTCCCGCTGTGCTCGAGCGCGCGGTCTACCAACATACGAGTCCACTGCTCAGCGTGGGTTAAAGCGCTCTCGTTCAGGTCCATGTTGATGTAAAGCACCACTGCTACCTGGTTTTGCGTGGCGTAAGGCAATAGATTCTCAGTATTGGCGTGGACGTAGCGCAGGGTCACACTCAGTAGATTCACCTCATTTTCTTGCACAACATTTTTCAGCGCACGCATGAATGCCGGAAATTCGTCGAGAGGAACGAAGTACTCCTGCAGAATGTCAGTGTCGGTCTCACTGCTGTAATCGAGAAAGCGGATTGGTGGTCGCATGGCGTTGTTGCGTGATATCAATGCGGTGCTGCCGGGCTTATCCAATAGCCCCTTTTGCAGCTCCCAGCGCAGGGTTTTGCCAATATTACTGCCTCTGGACCAATTGAAGAGCAGCCTATCGCGAGCCACATGGGCCTCTTGCTGCAAAGGCTGAGGCAGGTTTTGCGCGCCCGCAGGCCGGTAGTCGATGGCAAAGCATTCCTCTAAGAAGCGCTCCCCTGGTGCGATGGAGCAACGGCCATAGTGCAGCGAGAGGGCGCTGGCATTGGTGCGCAGATGCGCTGCATAGCCTTCAAAATCGACCGGCGTGACGGTTTTTATTAGCATCTGGTCATCTACCAGTTGCAAGGTCGCATCCAGGATGACACCAAGGGTGCCGAAGCCACCGATCGCGGCGCTGAACAGCTCAGGATGAATATCCCGGCTGGCGGTCACGATCTGCCCGTTGGCGAGTGCGATGCGCATACTACGCACAGTGGAGATAATTGGCCCTTGCTGCGTATGGCGGCCGTGGATGTTGGCGCTGATCGAGCCACCGACCGAAAAAATATTGGACGACTGCATGACCGCGACGGCAAGACGCTGGGGATTGATGGCTTCCTGCACCTGCGCCCAGGTCGCCCCTGCTTGAACTGTGATGGTTTTATGCTCGGTATCTATATTCAGTACACGATCATAACCACGCATGTCGAGCATGACCGCATTCGGGTACAGAATGTGACCGCCTTGACTGTGCCCTGCCCCGGCAATCACCACCTGTTTGCCCTCGATGCGCGCATCTTCCAGCGCGCCGATTACGTCTGCTTCGGTACGCACGCTTACCACATGGTCGATCTCGACGCGATCAATGCGGCTGACGTCCTGTTGAGTCGAGGCTAGACTAAGGCTGCAGCGAAGCAGCAGCATGAGTGCCAAGGCGCACAGGCCGAGCCAGCGCGCCAGAGGCACTGCCGCCAGGCAGAGGGTTTGCGCTGTGTTGATTAAGCTGGCTACAGTGCATCAGTGCGGGTCTCTTGGAGTACTACCGAGGTGAAATAGATGAAATTCAGAGGGTCAAGTGTGGCCTTCTCCATTGCCTATTATTCTAATGAAAGGGCGTTCATCAGCTGGGTAGCGGAGAGACTCTTGATCATAGTGATGAGAGGCCAAGACACCGACGTTTTCGGGTAGTCCCAAAGATAAAATCCCTTTACTTTTTGATGATTTGCCATTGTTCCCTATTTCACAATGCGTTTCGTATAATGCCGCCAGCATGCGCGTCTACGAAATGAAGCCGAAGGTGCCATGCAGTAGCGTCGCATGCCTGGCTTTGTTAACAAGACAAAAGATAGGTTTACCTTTGTCACTCTTAGTCACTGCTAGAATTCCTGAAAATTCGGAAGTAGGCTAAAAGGCAGAAGCTTAAAATCACGCCTATCCAAACGGGTCCCTTTGTACACGCATTGATTTCGGTGGCTCCAGTTCTTGAACCTAAAACAATCCCGTTGCATTGAAAAACCGAACTCACTTCAAAGACATAAGCTGGCCCAAACGTAAGAGCCAGCATCATTGGAGTAAATGACAAGATAAACATAATGAATGGGAATGCGAACATTGCAATTATGTATAAAAAGAACGGCATCTTGTCCATGCATTTATCCATCAGGGAACTATCCATAACCCCGGATCTATCGTCTATAAGCATCCCAAGCATGAAGAACAAAAGGTAAAACCCAAGATAAAGGGCACTACCGACAACCAATCCATGAAAAACAAGAATCAAATCTTCCATGATCTGAACACCTTCCCTATTGTTAACGCTTCAAATACCGGCTTGGTGAAGTTGGCGGCTTTTTTGGAAAAAAAGGTAACAGCTTTGCCATGTCCGCGTGCTTTGACTAGTTAAGCATTTTCACGGCTTCTATGATAATACTCATCAATAATTTCAAGCAAATCATCGTAGCTAATTTTCAAGCTATTTGCTGAAATATTTACTGGTGTTCCGCACATTTTTATATTTGCACGATTTGCCATTCTTTTTAAGGCATTTCCATTATTTGCGTATATTTCAGCGTCTTTCACCTGAATGGATATAAACTTTTGCTTTTGGATTTGATATTCACCAATACTAACTATATCATCCCACGGAATCATTCCCGCTGACACACCACTAGAATTATCTAAAACTCCTTCAGAATTAATAATTAAACCTGGCGAATTATCAAACAGTTTCTTAACCCCTATAAGGCCACACAAGCCAAAAAACACAATAGAAACAACACCAACGCCGTAAACCAAAGTTGGGCTATTAAATTTCCTCTGACTTTCAATGGTTTGAATGTCCATGAAAAGAAACCACACACCAAGCAATACAAAAGCAAATGCTCCAAGCGTGAGCAGAATAATTTTTACCTTATTTAGTTCGATTACTCTTTCTTCAGGCATGTGCTCCGATTCTCTTTTAGATGCTTAACGCTTTACTCACCGGAAAATGACGAGTGCCAGCGAGTTATTTTTCCGGTGCAGTAACTTGTTAAGTTTTGGCACCCCAGACTTCAAAGTTATTGCCATGTATGACAATCGCTTGCATGTTACTAATTGGGCAAAGATCTATTTTCCCTTCATAACTAGAGATAATTCTCTCAACTAACTCTTTGAATGGAAAGTTTGTATGATGAGGAACCGGATAAAAATCAATCATACCTAATGATGAAAACGTGCCAATGTTCGACGCGGCAGTGAAATCATCCATGTCTTTTACATACTCAATATTGCGTGAAAGCACAATGGAACCGGCAGACTCACCAATATATATTTTCCCTGAATTTATTTGTTCATATATGACTTTATCCGCGCCTGTTCTTTTCAGCTCTTGAAGCAGAAAGAAAGTATTGCCACCAGTGACATAGATATAATCATTTTTTTGGAGCGTACTATCTATTGTTTCTTTGGTTGCCGTTGAAATTTCAAGCTCGTCAACAATTAGCCCGCGTTTTTCAAGGGCCTTTTTGCCAGCATCCACATAAAATTTAACATCTTCGACAAGACTCGCCGTAGGTATGAATGTAACAGTTTTGCCTGCACATTTTTCCCCGGCGAACTTCACAAATAAATCTGCTACATCCACGAAAGAAGAAGTTAAAAACATCTTTTTCATTACACCTCCTTTCTGCCCAAGCACTTCTCTAGAAACTTAACGCCTGAGTTGAGGGGCTTTTGTGGAGTACGCGCAGCGTACGGAAAAAAGTCCCTCTCCAACGATTTGTTGGGCCGCAACTTACTCCAAGACCCTTTTGAGGGTTCGAGATTCGGAAACAATCTTGTTCTCCGTTTTGCCGTGAAAGGTCGTATTGCCGATCATAGTATTTCCATCGTTTTGGACTATAAAAACGTAGGTGCCTACATCGAAACCCACACCCTTCTGATCTTCAAATAAAAGTGTTGCTTGATGCCCGTGCATTGAACCGGTGTACGCGAATTTGCGATTCGACGATTCCCCGCCGCGTGTTTGTGAACGAAGGCTTGAACCAGTAAGGCGACGCCCAATTTGTTTAAGCTCAATTTTCCCTACGACCCGAGATACTCCGTTGCGTTCCTCTACGATTTGCCAGACGCCGCTGAGATTAACGCCGCGGTAAAAGACACGCTCCCACAGCACTGGCCATAGAAAGCGCCTGGTGACATACACCAATCCCGCGGCTATCAAACTGGCGGCAACACCAACCCAGAATTCACTCATGATTTTTCACTTGCGGCCCAACGCGGAGCGAAGCGGCGGCCAGTCAGGGGCGTCCGACTTACGCGGCTTGTTAATGCTTTGTCCATCCGTCCAGCCCTCCTCTGGTTAGAACTGTAACCCAAGGGTGGTGCTCCGGATCGAAAGCTACTCCGTAAGCTGGACTCACTATGAACCCGTGCTTTTCAAATGATTGAGGATCATTAGAGAAGATAAAACCTGATAGCGCAGTAAACTGAACACTCACTTGGTCAAACTCTACTCGCTCAGCCTTTATGGTCACCTCACTCAAAAACCCACTTGGCTCAAATCGAAAAATCCGATCCCTATAATCAAATTCCTCCAAGCCTATCCGATTAACTTTGGTGCCCAATGGAGCACCAAGCAGACGGCTCAAATCGTCACGGGTTGCATTTAGGGAAACATCATCAAGCTTGGAAAATGGTTCAATTCTCATAGGCCTTTAACGCTTGCAGCATGCGCGCCCATGGAATGGAGCCGAAGGCGCAATGTAATGGGCGTCGCTGTGCCTGCACTGGTTAAATGCCTCAGACAGAGATCGGCCACTCGGGTTCGTCTTCACCAAATTCCCAAGATTTCAGGTATACCAGCTTCTTTTTTGAGTCGATCTGGTAGGCAACATAAAAGCCCTCCCAAAGCTGGCTCGTTATCCACCAAAGGCCCTGCTTTGAATCAACTGGTTCCCAACCGGGGATAAGAAAAGTAAATTCCTCAGGCTCCCCGACTTTCGCTGTTAATTCATCGATGAAATTTTGAGCTTCTTCCTTGGATGTCATATCTCTCCCCGCATTTAACAGTGATTATATACCCGTCTGCATAACCTCAATGAACGTGCTGGCGCGTTTATTGGGGTTATGCCATCAGCGAAGAAAACAATAAATTTTTGATAAATATCATATTTTCAAATCTTCAGGCAGCCTATCCACTCTTCGCGTGCCCGCTTGTTTTACTCGATTCAATCATACTTTATTCACAAACTTACCTTAGGTCACGCGTAAATTCGATGACAGCCGCCAGCCATAGGTCGTAGGCCTTCGCTCATCCACATTTCGGGCAAGCCCAATACAACACTGCCGCTCATAAGCGGCAGCATCGAATGCGCGATTGGAGCTCAAGGCTCAAAGCACCACTTCATACCCTTCAAACTTCGGCGGGCCAAGGTAGATACCTTCCGGCGATTTTGCACCTGCATGAGCTTTACGAAACGCCTCCGACTGAGTCCAGGCACGGAAGGCGTCTTCTGAATCCCACACGCTATGGGAAATAAACACGGTGTGGTCTTCCTGGCTGGCACCCTGGAGCATCTTGAACTCCTTGAAGCCCGGCACTTCATCCAGATGCGAATCACGGTTGCGCCACACGTCTAAAAAGTCCTCTTCGCGGCCTGGGGCAATCCGGAAACGGTTCATGGCGATATACATGCGCTTACTCCTTTTGAGATGGTGGCGTTGCAGTGCTTGATGGTAACGTCGTCAATCGGGCACGGATAGCCCAAGGTAGACTAAGGGGGCGTTATGGCAAAGACCGGCATCCAGGTGGTTTGGTTCAAACGCGATTTACGCATACACGATCATGCGCCGCTTTCAAACGCCGCCGCGGCAGGGCCGGTGCTTCCTGTCTTTGCCATCGAACCCGGGCAGTGGCAGGCGCCGGACAGCGCGCTGCGCCACTGGCAGTTTGCCGCCGATTCGCTTTTGGATCTGACCCAAGCGCTTAAAATCCGAGGATTGCCGCTATGCCTGTGGCAAGGCGATATATGTGATTTGTTGGCCGCTCTCAAAACGCACTATGGCGATTTCGCCCTGCACTCCCATGAAGAAACCGGCAACGCCTGGAGCTTTGCCCGTGATCTCAAGGTCAAGGCGTGGTGTAGAGAGCACAATATTCCTTGGCATGAAGCGCGCCAGCATGGCGTGGTGCGCGGATTGAAATCCCGTGTGGCTGACCGCGACGCCTGGGAAGCCCAGTGGGAGGCGCTGATGACCGCGCCGACCTGCCCGGCGCCGCCGAATGCCCGAGTAGCCCAGGGTTGGGAAGCCTTTCATCATATTGAAGTCAGCGAGCTTCATGACCTGACGCTCGGATTTGACACTACGCCCTGCCCTGAGCGCCAGCCCGGCGGCCGATATGCCGGTCGGGCGCTGTGGTACAGCTTTATTACCCAGCGTGGGCGGCGTTATCGGGGCTCTATCTCTAAGCCTTTACTGGCCGAGGAATTCGGCTCGCGGCTTTCGCCGCATCTGGCCTGGGGCACGCTATCCATGCGCGAAGTGGTGCAGTCGCTGCGCCGCCAGCGTAAAAAGCATGGTGTGGACTCTGCCTGGAGTCGCTCGCTGCGTGCTTTTGCCTCGCGGCTTCACTGGCACTGCCACTTCATTCAGAAGCTTGAAAGCGAGCCCGGCATAGAGTCGCGCACGTTGCACCCGGCGCTACGCGGCCTGCGCGAACGCGACCCCGCGCACCCCAACTTGATCGCCTGGAAACAGGGCCAGACCGGCGTTCCGCTGGTGGATGCCTGCATGCGCTGCCTGATTCACACCGGCTGGATCAACTTTCGCATGCGCGCCATGCTGATTTCCCACGCCACCTTTGGCCTCGGGCTGCACTGGCATGAGCCCGCCCTGTATCTGGCGCGCCTGTTCACCGATTTCGAGCACGGCATTCACTATCCTCAAGTGCAGATGCAGGCAGGTGCCACAGGCACCAACGCGCTGCGGGTCTACAACCCCATCAAACAGGCAGAGGACAACGACCCGAGCGGTGAATTTGTCGCTCGCTGGGTGCCGGAGCTGACCGTTCTGCCCATCGAGTGGCGCGCCACGCCTTGGGCGCTACCCCAAAGCCTGCAAAAGCGCTTCGGCTTTCAGCCCGGCGAGCACTATCCCCTGCCCTACGATTTTGAAGCCGAAGCTCGCCACTGGAAAAAGATGCTTTACGAGCTCAGGCGAACGCCCGAGGCTAAAGAAGCCAGCCAGGCCATTGTGGATAAATTGGCCAGCCAGCGCCGCCCCCCAAAACGCCACTCCAAACCGAAAAAACCCGCCAGTCGCCAGCAGCTTTCGCTGTTTGACGAAGGCGGGTCTGAAGATGCCTAACGCGGCGTATTAGCTAAGCGCTTCCAGCGACTGCTCAATAATGCTCAAGCCTTCTTCCAGCACCTCGGAAGATACGGTCAGCGGCACCAGAATACGGATGCTGTTGCCGTAGAAGCCACAGGAAAGCAGGATCAACCCTTTCTCACGCGCTTTCGCGCAAATTTGCTGGGTCATCGCGGTGTCGGGCTTGCCGTTACTATCCAAAAGCTCGAACGCGGCCATGGCGCCCAGTTGGCGGCCGTGTGCCACGGCGGGGAAGCGCTCTTCCCAGACGCCAAAACGTTCCGCCAACAGACGACCCATCTGCGCGCTGCGCTCAAGGATGTTTTCTTCCTCGATCACGTCAATGACCGCCAGCGCCGCAGCACAAGAGAGCGGGTTACCGCTGTAGGTGCCGCCGAGCGAGTTGGGGCCGGAGGCGTCCATCACTTTGGCACTACCCACGACCGCAGACAGCGGCATGCCGTTGGCCAGGCTCTTGGCGGTGGTCAAAATATCCGCCTCGATACCGCTATGTTCCAGCGCAAACAGCTTGCCGGTGCGCGCAAAGCCGGACTGCACTTCATCGGCAATCAACAGAATGCCGTGCTCGTCGCACAGCGCGCGCAGCGCCTGTAGGTATTCGGGTGAAGCAATATAGAAACCGCCTTCGCCTTGTACCGGCTCGATCACGATGGCCGCTGTGCGGTGCGGGGCGATATCGGTCTTGAACAGCGTGCGAATGGCATCGAGTGACGCTTCTTCGCTGATACCGTGCAGTGGGTTCGGGAACGGGGCACGGAACACATCGCCCGGCATCGGGCCGAAATCATTCTTGTAGGGCAACACCTTGCCGGTCATGGCGAGTGTCATCATGGTGCGGCCGTGGAAGGCGCCGTCAAAGGTGATGATGCCGGTGCGGCCAGTGGCGGCGCGGGCGATTTTCACGGCGTTTTCCAGCGCTTCGGCACCGGTGTTGACCAGCATGGCTTTACGCTCGGGGCCGCGCACCGGGGTCAGTTCACACAGCTTCTGACACAGCTGCACATATGGCGCGTAAGAGATCACCGCGGCGCTGGTGTGCATGACCTTGTGCAGCTGCGCTTCAACGGCGGCCACGATTTTCGGGTGGCGATGGCCCAGATTCAAAACGCCGATGCCGCCCGCGAAGTCGATCCAGCGGTTACCGTCGGCATCCCAAAGCTCGGCGTTTTCAGCACGCTCGGCAAAGGCCGTGTTCAGGGTCGCTGCGCCGTTGGCCACATAGCGGTTTTTGAGTTCGTTCAGTTCGTGATTGGTCATGCTCATTCCCCTTATAAGCCGCCGACGCAGACGTATTTCAATTCAGTAAATTCATCGAGACCGTGGTGGGAGCCTTCACGGCCAAGGCCAGACTCCTTCACGCCGCCAAACGGCGCCAGCTCGGTCGAGATCAAGCCTTCATTGACGCCGACCATGCCGTACTCAAGCGCTTCCATGGTGCGCCAGATACGGCGGTAGTCGGTGGCGTAAAAGTAGGCTGCTAAGCCAAACGGCGTATCGTTGGCCATCTGGATGGCCTCTTCATCGCGCGTAAACCGGAACACGGGCGCGACGGGGCCAAACGTTTCTTCATCGGCCACGGCCATGGCGGTCGTCACATCGGCGAGCACCGTGGGTGTAAAGAAGCGCTCACCGGCTGCATGAGGCTCGCCGCCGCACATAAGGCGGGCGCCATTGTGCATGGCGTCGTCCACATGGCGCTGCACCTTGTCGACCGCTGCCTGATTGATCAGCGGACCAATCACGCTGCCGTCTGCCAGACCATCGCCCACTTTGAGGGCTTTCACCCGCTCGGTGAGCTTACTGATGAACGCATCGTAAATGCCGTCCTGGACCAGAAAGCGGTTGGTGCACACGCAGGTTTGCCCGGCGTTGCGGAATTTGGAGGCGATGGCACCGTCCACGGCAGCGTCCACGTCGGCGTCGTCAAACACGATAAACGGCGCGTTGCCGCCCAGCTCCATGGCGGTCTTCTTCACGGTGCTGGCGCATTGGGCGAGTAGGCGCTTACCCACTGGTGTGGAGCCGGTGAACGATACCTTGCGCACCCGCGGGTCGGTGGTGAGCACTTCGCCGACTTCCGCTGGTTTGGAGGCGGTCACCACGTTGATGGTGCCTGCAGGCAGGCCCGCTTCCAGGGCAAGATAAGCCGCGGCCAGTGCGGTTAAGGGCGTCGCTTCAGCGGGCTTAATCACCACGGTGCAGCCGGCGGCGAGCGCCGGGGCGCACTTGCGGGTAATCATCGCCAGCGGGAAGTTCCAGGGCGTTATCGCGGCAACAACGCCGACCGGCTCGCGTAGTACTAACAGGCGCTTGTCGGCGCCGTGGCTGGGCAGGGTTTCACCCGCCATACGCTTGGCTTCTTCAGCGAAAAACTCGATAAACGAGGCGCCGTAAGTGACCTCGCCCTTGGCTTCCGAAAGCGGCTTGCCCTGCTCCAAGGTCATCAGCCGCGCTAAGTCATCGGCATGTTCAGTGATCAATTCAAACCAGCGGCGCAGCAGGGCCGAGCGCTGTTTTACCGGGGTAGCGCGCCAGGCGCTACCTGCTTCATAAGCGGCGGCGACCGCATCACGGGTATCCTCTGCGTTTAATTCAGCAACGCGGGCGATGGTCTCGCCGGTGGCGGGATTGTCCACGGCAAAGGTCTCTGTGCCCTTGCGCCACTCGCCGCCTACCAGGGCGGGGACGGCTTCGTGCAACCACTTTTCAATAAAGCTCATACAATGCTCCTATCAACGTATTTCAACACGCTAACAGGGAACTGCCCTATGGCGAATGCACCACTTTCCCGTTCAACCAGACCACTTTTCTGATTTACTGGTGATCAAAGGATATATACCTGAGACCAGAGAGTGACAATGGATGACCAATTAGCCTTACAGCAACTTTTAAAGCGTTATACGCAGCAGCCAGAAAACTTGAGTAAACAGGCACGAATAGAGCAGGCCTTAAGGCAGGCAGTCACTCAGGAGTGGCCTCATCAAACCCGCCTGCCGTCACATCGGCGGTTGGCAATAAACTTGGATGTTGCTCGGCATACGCTGTCTCTGGCCGTTGCCACGCTTGTAAAGGAAGAATTGCTAACAACATCTCATGGCAGAGGAACTTGGAGTTGTAAACCAGCGGTTTACAATACTCCTGTTCAAACCAAGGCTCGGCTATCGGCTCGTGCTTCGCGGGTGCTTCGTTGGCCCGGCGCCAGCCTGGTTCAAAGTGGCGCCTTTGTGCCAGGCATTCCCGATATCGCCCAGTTTCCCATGCGCAAATGGCGCCAGCTTTATGCTAGCGTCACCGTGCCACAAAACGCCTTGTTGCTCTCCTACTCGACCGGCGGCTACGGGCCGTTAAAGCGTGCGATACGCGATTTTCTGGAGCGCTGGCGCAATATTCGCTGCGATATTGATCAGATTATTATTACCGATGGTACGCACAACGGCATTGAGCTGTGCGCCATGGCTTTGGCGGATGTGGGAGATACCGTGGTAATGGAGTCGCCCTGCTACTGGGGAGCGCGCAACGTATTTACCGCTGCAGGGTTAAATATTGCAATGTTGCCGTGGCAGCCCGGCCAGGGCCATAGCCTGCCCGCGGCATCTGCTCCTGTGCAGCTTACTTATTTCACAGGTTCCCATCACTACCCGCTCAGCGTGCCTACCAGCGCTCACGATAAGCAACGTTTGTGTGATGCGTTAGCGCCTGCGTACATCATTGAAGATGATTACGAGTTCAGTCGCGACGACCATACCAATCTGCTGTTTGATCCACAGTCCGAGCGTCACTTTCTGGTGGGCTCTTTTTCCAAAATGATGTTCCCCGGACTACGGCTAGGCTATTTGGTGGTGCCACGCCAGCTATCCGAACCTATGAATCGGCTGCGTAGCGAGCTGTTTCGTGAAGGGCGCATGCTGGACCAGGCGGTGCTTTCCCAGTTTATCTTTGATGGTGATCTTGATGCCTGGTGCCGGCGTATTCAGCGTGACTACCTGGGTCGCCAGCAGGTAATGCATGACCAGCTGCGTACCTTGCCTCGGTTGAAGCGTATTTCACCGCCCAGTAGCGCCATCAGTCTATGTGTGGAATTTGAACCGCCTATTGATGACGTAAAGCTTGCCCAGGCACTGCTTAAGGAGCATTTGATCGTGCGCCCTTTAAGCCCGGTGTGCGCCGCGAATGATCCACGTGTTGGTTTGGTCATGGGGGTGGGTATGCTTTCAGGTGAGACGCTGGCCCGCGAGGCTCAGCGACTGCGCCGCTGTCTGGAAAACCTGTTACGCTAGCCGCTTATAGCTAGGCGTTTATAAAAAAAGCTGATACCAACAATCATAAAAGAGTCAGTGACGACAATATTATCCACAAGGAACTCATCATGCTTCGCCCTGTTGATAGTTTTCCCGCTGCGACTTTATCTTGGTGCATAACATTCCGCACCTGGGGCTTGATAGGCCTTGTTCTACTGCTTTCAGGCTGCGCGACGTTTGCGCCCAACCCACCGCAGGATCAGAGCAATATCTGCGAAATATTCCGCGAACAGCCCACCTGGTACGACTACTCGCGGGATTCTCAGGAAAAATGGGGCACCTCAATTGCTACTCAGATGGCGTTCATTCAGCAGGAATCTTCTTTTAAAAGCCATGTGCGCCCCGACCGCAAATACTACCTTGGCTTTATTCCCGGCCCTCGCCCGTCTTCAGCCAAGGGCTATGCCCAGGCCCAGGACCCGGTATGGGGAGAGTACCGCGACCAGGCCGGCAGCCTGTTTGCCCGGCGTACCAGCATGAAGCACGCCACCGATTTTATCGGCTGGTATAACCGCCGCTCCCAGCAGCAGGCGGGCATTTCGCTGACCAACCCCGAACACCTCTACTACGCCTATCACGAAGGGGCTGGTGGTTATCGGCGCGGCACTTACCGTAATAAGCCGCATGTATTGCGTGCCGGGCAGCAGATTGCCACCCGCACAAGCCGCTATCAGGCCCAGCTAAACGCCTGCGAAGCCGAGTTTCAATGCCGCCGTTTTTATCAGGTCTGGCCATTCTGCCGAAGTTAATTGCCATAGCTAATTGTCGTAATTAAGAAGTCTTAATATGTCACTACTCATCGGTTCAGCGTTTGTCCTGGTCGTTTTTTTGACGTCGATGCTGTCAGGCATCTTCGGCATGGCGGGCGGCCTGGTGCTGCTGTGGTTCCTGCTGCTTATTTTTCCTGCGGGTACTGCCATGGCGGTGCATGGCGTGATCCAGCTTACCGCTAATGGCTCGCGCGCATGGCTATCGCGGCGGTTTATTGTCTGGCGTATTGTCGCGTTTATGACACTGGGCGTGCTGAGCGCGGCGGGCCTACTGCTGCTGTTCAACTACAGCCCCAATGCAGCCACCGTTTCGATTCTGATCGGCCTGATGCCGATTCTGGTGTGGATGCCCAAGCGCTGGTTTCACCTGGATGCTAATCGCAAAAGTCACGCGCTGTGCTGCGGGATAGCGTCTGGAGGATTAACCATTGCCGCCGGGGTTTCGGGTCCGCTGATTGATATCTTCTTCGTCCGCTCGCATATGGATCGCCGCCAAGTCGTTGCCACCAAGGCGATGATCCAGGTGGTTGCCCATAGTATTAAAATCCTCTTTTACCTGGGTGCCGCACTTTCGCTTAGCACTGCGGAATGGGGCATGATACTGCTGGCAGCGCCGTTTGCCATTCTGGGTACCCAAACGGGCACGCGTATCCTGCATCGCCTGACCGATGCCAACTTCCGCACCTGGACCCGCTGGATTGTGACCGGTATTGGCGCGTTCTATTTTGCCCAAGGGATTTACCTGCTTAGCCGTTAAACCTTAAAGGGGCTGGGCAATACGCAAAGCTCGCACCTTTGATTGACAGGACAATTGTCTGGCGCTATCGTTTCGATAGATGAAAATGAGAAACAATCTCTTTATGAAATCATTTAGCCAGTAATAATACGCAGGTAAGCGACATGACCAGTGAACAGCGACAGCTTCGCCAAACCATCGTGTTTTTGCGAACCTCGTTTGAAGCGATTCAACACTCGATCGCAGGCCGTCTGGATGACCCGCTTCCCTGCTGGCTGGATGCGGGAATGCTTTCGATGTTATCGCGCGAGCTGATACGCTGCAGCCAACAGGCCAAACCGCTGTTTGCTGCGCCCACGGTCGAGCAGATATTTGTCGCCTCACAGCAATGCGAGCTGTTGTTAAAGCAGTGCCCGGGCGTGCTGAGTAGCGCCTTGTGCTACCGCCAGCTAGCGGCCATCATGCTGCCGCTCAATACCGCGCTTCAAATGATGGCGGTGCCTCCTAAACGCCGCTGGTTTTGGCAGCGTAGCTAACTAAGCCCTTGTTCCATACATTATCCAAACCCCATCTTATTTTAAGATGGGGTTTTGTTTTTATGCGTGCGGCCTTATGTATCGGAGCATAAAACGGTGGGTGGCACTTAATAGTAAACTGGTCTATTCTTGCCTGTATTGTTATCCAATCACGCAAAAGGAGTTGGCTGAATGGCATTTGAAGCGCTTTTTCAACCACTGGAACTGGGCAGCCTGTCTATCCCTAACCGCATTGTCATGGCGCCGCTGACGCGTGCCCGCACACCGGACAGCGTGCCGAGCAAGCTGCAGGAAGCCTATTACGGCCAGCGCGCTGACTCAGGGCTGATTATCAGCGAAGCGACCAATATTTCCCCGACCGCCCGCGGCTATGTTTACACACCGGGTATCTGGACCGACGAACAGGAAGCTGGCTGGCAGCGGGTAGTGAATGCCGTGCACGCCAAGGGCGGGCGCATTGCGCTACAGCTGTGGCACGTTGGGCGCGTTTCGCATGAAATGGTTCAACCCAACGGCGAGCAGCCAGTGGCACCTAGCGCATTGAAAGGCGAAGGCGCCCAGTGCTTTGTTGAGTTTGAAGACGGTACCGCTGGGCAGCACCCCACCAGCACGCCCCGCGCACTGGAGACCGACGAAATTCCCGGCATTGTGGACGACTACCGCAAGGCCGCCGAACGCGCCAAGCGCGCGGGCTTTGACATGGTGGAAGTACACGCGGCCAACGCTTACCTGCTCAACCAGTTTCTGGCGACGGGCACCAATCAGCGTACCGATCAATACGGTGGCTCGGTCGAAAACCGCGCCCGCTTCCCGCTAGAAGTTATTGATGCGGTCATTGAGGTGTACGGTGCAGATCGTGTAGGCATTCGTATGACGCCGTTCATCGAACTGTTCGGCCTGACCGATGATGAGCCGAAAGAGATGGCCTTCTATATGGCAGAGCAGCTTTCCAAGCGCGGTCTTGCCTACCTGCACTTGAACGAACCTAACTGGGCGGGTGGCGACATCCAGTTCCCTGACGGTTTTCGTGAGCAGATGCGCGAGCGCTTTACCGGCAGTCTGATCTACTGCGGTAACTACGATGCCGAACACGCCGAAGCGCGTATTAACGATAAAACTACCGATGTGGTGGCATTCGGGCGACCCTATATTGCCAATCCTGACTTGGCCGAGCGCTTTCGTGTAGGGGCTACGCTTAACCAACCCAATCACGACACGTTTTACGGTGGTGACGAGAAAGGCTATACCGACTATCCGTTCATGGATAACGGTTATGACCGTATTGGCTAACCATGGCGTAGGCTTTAAACGCTAACTGATTGAAAAGAACTATCCCAAGCACTACTTAGGTAGTGCTTTTTTTATGCTTCAACGTCGGGAAAGGCTGGTAGTCTAAGAGGCTGTACAAAGCAGAGCGGGGATGACGCCCAAGACGCGTTTGCTTTGCTACCACCATGTTGCGGCTCAAGCAGCCATAGTCGTTATGGAATAGTGACCATGAAATAGTCCATGGAGACGGTGGTATCGATGATCGAAAAACAAGGAGAGGCAAGTTTTGGAAAATACATCGCTGGCAACACTACTGGCACTGGGTTCCATGCTATTGGGCTGCGTGGCGTTGGCTCTTTTCGTGTTTATCGTTCGCCCCATTCGGCAGCGCAAAAAGGCGCAAGCCGCCTTGAAAAAACAGTCGCAAGAGAAAGTGGCCGTGAGCGACGTGCCCGAACCAGCGCCCGCGCCCGCCCCTGTCCATGCCAAACCTGCCGCCAAGGTTTCTCAGCACTCTTTATTTATTATTTTTGCGGAACCCGGGCAAGCCACCGAGCAGACGCTTACCCAGTGGCTTAAACAGATCAATGCCGACTACGACCCGTTAAAGAAGATATTTCTGGTCGCCGGGCAACAACCCGCCAATCCCATTACCATTGCCAACGCCTTCTTACCTGGCGAGCTGCCGGATCTATTCAGAGACGAAAGCGCTGACGATGCTATCAAAGGCATCAGCCTGATCGTTAAGCCACCTTTACGCAAACGCCGCAATCAACAGATGATTGCCTATGTGGCGATTGCGAAAGAAGCGGCAGCGCTGTTTAACGCCGATGTGTTGGATACCCAGCATCAAAGCGCTACCGAAGAGACTTACCAGCAGATTATTGGCTAGCCTTACACAACGCCTTGGCTACGCAAGTAGTCGTCATAGCTGCCGCTGAAATCGACAATGCCTTCTGGCTGCATATCGATAATGCGCGTGGCGAGGCTTGAGACGAACTCACGGTCGTGGCTTACGAACAGCAACGTGCCTGGGTAGTTTTCCAGCGCCAGGTTAAGCGCCTCAATAGACTCCATATCCAGGTGATTGGTCGGTTCATCCATCAGCAGCACGTTAGGGTTGGTCAGGGTTAGCTTGCCAAACAGCATCCGCCCCTGCTCACCACCGGAAATAACCTTGATAGATTTTCCGATATCGTCGCTTGAGAACAGCATGCGCCCCAGCGCACCGCGTACCACCTGCTCGCCGCCCTGAGTCCACTGCCCCATCCACTCGAAGAGCGTCATATCAACGGCAAAGTCATCGGCGTGGTCCTGAGCAAATACGCCAACGTCGGCCGCATCGGTCCACTTCACTTCGCCTTTATCGGGGTGCAGCTCACCTGCCAGGGTTTTCAGCAAGGTTGTCTTGCCGATACCGTTGGGGCCGATGATTGCGATACGCTCACCGGCTTCGACGGTCATTGAGAACCGGTCGAACAGCGGCGCACCGTCATCGTAGCCTTTGGTAATCGCGTCAACGTTGACCGCATTACGGTGAATCTTCTTGTTCTGATCAAAGCGGATAAACGGGCTTACCCGGCTGGAAGGCTTGATGTCTTCGAGCTTGATTTTATCGATCTGGCGCGCCCGTGAGGTTGCCTGCTTGGCTTTTGAGGCGTTCGCCGAGAAGCGGCTGACAAACTGCTGAAGCTCGGCAATCTGGGCTTTTTTCTTGGCGTTATCCGAGTGCTGACGCTCACGCGCGGCGGTTGCCGCCGTCATGTAGTCATCATAGTTACCTGGGAACAGGGTAATCTCACCGTAATCCAGATCCGCCATATGCGTACATACGCTGTTTAAGAAGTGACGGTCGTGCGAGATGATAATCATGGTGCTGTTACGCGCCGTCAGAATATCTTCCAGCCAGCGGATGGTGTTGATATCCAGGTGGTTGGTAGGCTCGTCGAGCAGTAGCACATCAGGGTCTGAAAACAGCGCCTGGGCTAACAGCACGCGCAGCTTCCAGCCGGGAGCCACTTCACTCATTGGGCCGGTGTGCTGCTCAATGGGAATCCCCAGACCCAGAAGCAGTTCGCCCGCGCGGGCTTCGGCGGTGTAGCCGTCAAGCTCGGCAAAGCGTACTTCAAGGTCGGCCACGGCCATTCCGTCTTCTTCGCTCATTTCCGGCAGGCTGTAGATACGTTCGCGCTCGGCGGCAACCTTCCAAAGCTCAGTATTACCCATGATCACGGTATCGATGACCCGCTCGTTTTCATAGGCGAACTGATCCTGACGCAGCTTACCCAACCGCGTGCTGCGATCCAGCATGACCTGACCCGAAGAGGGCTCAAGTTCACCGCCCAGGATCTTCATAAAGGTCGATTTACCGCAACCGTTGGCGCCAATCAGACCGTAGCGATTGCCGTTATTGAATTTGACGGAAACGTTTTCAAACAGGGGCTTGGCCCCAAACTGCATGGTGATATTGGCGGTAGCGATCAAGATGTGGACCCTGGTTGGCGAATTGCGCGTACAAAGGCTCGCGATTCTACGCGCTCTTGGGCGTGGTTACACCTATCGACTAATGTGGAGTACGGGGCAGCGCAGGCAGCTCGAGCAGAAAACGTTCGCCATCAATTGCTTGGCGCAACCGGGAATAGAGAATATCCACAACGTCTGGATGCTCGCCCACAAGCTTTGTGGTCACCACGCTAAGCGCTGAATGACGCTTTTGTGCCGCGCGACAGATCTCATCGATATCGCCGCCCTCACCCGCGTGGCGGCCAGGTGACAAAAACAACATGGCCAGAATCACCGGCCCGGCCTGAAACTCATTGGAGTTCAGCAGATTTTCCAAAAGAGGCTCATTGAAGCGGTACTCCTCACCTTCGCGCCGCTCCATTGACGCTGCCGCTACACACAAGGCGTCGTCTGCCAAAAGGGCACTCAACTGCCCGGCCAGCCGGTTACGAACAGCGGTCACTTCAGCAATCGGGCTGCCGTGGTCGACAAGAGCAACGCGAGTCGGCTTGCCGTTAAGGTGCTCACGCACGTTGTCAGCCAACAGGTGAGCCAAACGCAGATCGTTGCCACCGCGCTCGTCTACCAGCGGCTGGGCGACGCGCACGCTAACGTTTGGGAACGTTGCCTGCAGTGTCGCCATGCGCTCGGGTAGATAGCCGGTCAAAGCTTTGCTTGGACCAAAAAAGAACGGCACCACGATGATCTCGGTGGCTCCTTGCTCAGCGCTGCGCTCAGCCGCAGGGCCAAGGGTAAGCGCGGGCGTACCATCGAGTTGATCAGCGGGGATCTTATTGGAGTGGAGCAGCGAGGCGGCCTGTACCGTTTCACCTATTTGCTGGCTGAGGGCGGCTGCCACGCGGCGTAAATTTAGCGTTGCCGCCGGACGTAGTGAGCCATTATCGACGAGAAAAATAGCGCGCATGATCGCTCCAGAAGAAGGTGCTAGGGCATGGTACCATGGCGTTTTAAGCCACATTCAGATTACCCATGTTGATCGATACCACGGCCATTAACCAGCAGCGCAACCACTTCGATGAAAACGCCGACATCTGGCTATTTGGCTACGGGTCGCTTATCTGGAAAGCGGATTTTGCGTATCTGGAAAGGCGCAGCGCTTATATTAACGGTTGGGAGCGACGCTTCTGGCAGGGTTCCCATGACCACCGCGGCACCTTGGAAGCCCCAGGGCGCGTGGTCACATTAACCCCTGTTCCGGGTGCGATTTGCCATGGTATGGCTTACCGCATTACGCCAGAAACCTTGGCCCCGCTGGATCATCGCGAAAAAAATGGCTATTTGCGTGAAGTGACGCCGCTACACTTTACTGACGGGTTTCAGGAGCAAACAACAGGATTGGTGTATCTGGCCACCGAAGATAACCCTGCATTTTTAGGGCCCGACACGCTTGAAGCCATGGCCAGCCAGATTGCCCGCGCCTCCGGCCCTAGCGGCCCCAACCGCGACTACCTGGTCAATCTGGCCCAGGCGCTGCGTCACTTGAAGGTTGAGGATGCGCATATCTTCGCACTAGAGCAGCAGTTAAATAGCCTCTAGGCATTAATGGCTTAACCGTTGAAGGGTTACCAGTAGCGCGGGTAGCGGCGATGGCGAGCCAGGTTATTGACCAGAATGGCGATCACCAGCATTACCACGCAGCCCATGCCGATAGGCAACAACGGATACCACCAGCCCAGCTGATGTACGCTAGCGCCGCCGCCTACGGCAATTAGAGCCGCCGCCGCACCTGGCGGGTGCACGGTATGAGTTAGCTGCATTACCAGAATTGAAAGAGATACCGAAAGCGCCATGGAAATCGGCGTCGCCCCAAGCAGCTGATAGCAGCCTACGCCTATGCAGGCCGACAGCACGCTGCCAAACAGCACGTGGCTTGGCTGGGCAAAGGGGCTTTCAGGGGCGGCATAGATGAGTACTGACGTTGCCCCAAACGAGCCCACAATCAGCAGTTGCTGGGAAAGCCAGGCGGAACTTAACCAGCAAATCACGGCCATGCCGACAAATGCGCCAACCCATGACCACACTGCGTCTTCCCATCCTACTAAATTACGCTGGATGCGCTCGCCACGCATTTTGCCAAGATACGTTTTCATCTCGCTCACTTTGCACTAAAGAAGTGCGAAATGATGGCAAATTGCACCAAATAGGCAAATGATAAATCGTCATACACTTATGAGCTAAATTCAGGCATGAGTAGAGCGCGCCATGTACCCTTAATCAATACAAATACTTAGCGCGCTTATTTATAGCTAACTTATAGCTTTTTGGTAGAAACGAGAGACCACTACATCATCAACCAGGAAAGAATAAATAGCGCGATGAGGGTTTTCACGATGCCGCCAACAATGGAGCCACGTAAAAACGATTTTATCCCTCCCCATAGAATCAGCAGCCCGATTACCAGCACTGCAATGCTCAAAAACGAGTCGTTGATTCCTAGGGACCGAGTCAAGCCGTCAACAAAATCGCCAAAGGCACCAAAAAAGTTGGTAAAGATGCCCAGAAGAAATTCCACCACCGTACGAATCACATCGCCAATGGTCTCGCCTACCCGGTCAAAAAATCCATTTCCCTGCATGTAAAATCCTCAAGCTCAGCCATCGCGATGTTTTGCATTGTCGGCTAAAACCTTGCAGGGGGCAAAGCAAACGCTCTGTACGCGTCCTTTTACCGGTTGGCGTCGCATTTTTCTGCGCTGTTTGCGCTTTTGACTAACGCTTCCTCTGGTAAGCTTCCGGCCACATCGTTAAACATTTGCCGTATGGTCATCACCTTATGCTTAACCAGCGCGCCCTGACATATCTGAACGAAGTGATCCGGCGTGGGTCATTGCGTCGTGCCGCGGCACACCTGGACGTTGACCCCTCGGCGCTTAGCCGCCAGATCAAAGCGCTTGAAGAAACCCTGGACACCAAGCTTTGCGAGCGCCACGGCAGCGGTATGCGTGCCACCCAGGCGGGGCAGTTACTGGTGCAACATTTTCACACCCAGCGCGCTCAGGAAGAGTCGGTATTATCGCAGCTGATGGCGCTTCAAGGACTGGCACGTGGGCATGTCCGGATCGCCGTGGGTGAAGGCTTTATCGCCGATTTAATTGCCAAACCGCTAGGCGATTTCATGTCGATGTTTAGCGGCATTAACGTCGAGATTCGCATGGCTGGCGTGAATGAAGCTATCTCGCTGCTCAAAGACCGCGAGGTGGAACTTGCGCTACTCTATGCGCCGCCCGTCGACCCTACGCTTGATTGTCATGTCGAGACGTTCCAGCCGCTGGATTTAATTGTGCCTCCTGACCACCCCTTATGCGCACTGCACAGGCCAATCAACTTAAACGATTTACGCCCCTGGCCACTGGGGTTAATGGACAACCCTTTTGGCATGCGTCAAATGGTCAATATGGTAGCTCAACACGAGCGAATTCATATTGAGGCGCGCCTTTATACCAACTCCGTTGCGGTGCTTAAAAATTTTGTACGCTCAGGCATTGGCGTCACCTTTATGCCGGAGATCACCATCATTGATGAAATTGAACGCCAGGAAATAATCGCGCTGCCCATGAAGTATCCGTTAATGAATAGCGCACGGGCACAAATCGTCAGCCTGCAGGGCCAGGAGCTTACCGTGGCCGCCCACGCCTGCGTTGAACAATTACGCCAAGGGATGCGTTTCTTTTCTGCCGACGCGCCTCGCCTGTTGTCTTAAAGACAACGCTTTAGGTATTGCATAGTCAACACATCAATGCCTAGTCTTCTAATGTAATGATAAAAAGAACCTGAGCAGGTAATTCTCTCAACCTGCCATTTATGATAATAAGCAAGGAGATCTCCATGTTACCGTCCCATTTCATGCCGAAATTACTTACCGGCGCTTGCCTAGTGGGTTCTGCACTGATGGCTGGTAGTGCTTTTGCGGCTACCACCATCAACTTAAGCTACAACGGCCAGCCCGATGCCGAAAAAAACGCGGTTCACGTCTTCGCGACCAACTTGAAAGAGCTGGTTGCCGAGAAGACGGATAACGAAGTCGAACTGCGTCTTTTCCCCAACAGCATGCTGGGCAGTGAAGAAGACCGCATGGAGCAGACCATGAACACGCCGATGCTCAACATCGCGTCGTTCGCGGGTGTTTCCCCGTTGGTTGAAGAGCTGTTCGTTAGCGCCATCCCCTTTCTGTTTGACGATTTCGATGCCGCCCGCACCTTCTTTGATGAAGGTGATTACTGGCAGGAGTTAACTGACACGCTTGCCGAGCGTGCCGGTATCGATATGCTCGCAGTGGTTGAAGAAGGCGGCTTTTTGGCCTTCACCAATAACGAGCGCCCGATCAGCCACCCGGATGATTTTAAAGGGCTGCGTTTCCGTGCCATGGACCCAAGCCAGGTAGCGCTTTATGAGTCCTTCGGCGCGTCCGGCACGCCCATCCCGTGGACCGAAACCTACATGGCCCTGCGTACCGGCGTTGCCAATGGGCAGATGAACCCGCCGATGTACATTGCTCTTGCAAGCCTTTACGAAGTGCAAAAGTACCTGACGCTTGCCAACATCCAGTATTCCGACCAGTTCCTGGTAGGCAATAGCGACATGATCGCCAACTGGGATGAAGAGCTTCGCGCTACGTTTATGGAAGCGGTTGCCGAGGCTAACCACAATGCCCGTGAATCCAACGAATCTCAGGTAGAGTCACGCATCGAGTACCTGGAAGCGCAGGGCATGGAAGTCATCCGTCCTTCGCATGATGACCTGGAAGCGTTCCGTACGATTGGTCAGCCCGCTTACCTTGAGTGGCTGACTGAACGTGGCATCGAGCAGCGCTGGATCGACATGGCGCTCGAAGATGCTGGTATGGATGAGCTGAATAACTAACCAGCCACTGACTGACGCGTAATCATCAGGGCCGATTAACGTCGGCCCTTTCCATTCGTGCTTTCGGAAGTACTCTCATGCTGACTTCGCTTCGACACCGGCTGCTGACGATTAGCCGTCCAGTTACGCTTACCCTCGCGGGCGCTTTACTGTCCGTTAATGTACTCGCCATTCTGTATGGCGTCTTGATGCGTTATGTGGTTGGCGGCGCGCCGATCTGGACCGACGAGCTGTCGCGCTTCTTGATCATCGCCACCGTAATGCTGGCGGCGGGTGCCGTGTGGTCAGAAGGGGGGCATATGCGTGTTGGGCTACTGGAACGCTTGCTGCCAGCGTCTCTGGCCCGCCTGTTAAATATTTATCAGTGGCTGCTTACTTTAATCATCGCCTTGGGCGGCGCCGTCATCAGCTACCGTTATGCGCTCTCAGTGAGCATGTTCACCTCGTCAGGGCTGGGCATCAGCCGTTCGATACCACTCCTTTCGCTTCCTTTAGGCTTTGCCCTGCTTGCCTGGCATGCCGTGCTGTATGGGCCTGCACCGCTTAAAACCGTGGAGGAAACCGCATGATTTTAACTATGCTGGGAGTCTTTCTTGTCCATGTGCTGCTTGGGCTGCCGCTTTTTCTTTCGCTGCTGGTAACAGCCATTGTCGGGTTCATCTTTGTCGACCCCTCGATGATTCCGCGCATGCTTCCACAGCAGTTTTTTGGCGGCATCAACGTGTTCTCCTTGATGGCCATCCCGCTGTTTATTCTGGCGGGTAACTTAATGAATGCCAGCGGCCTTACCGAGCGCCTGATGGGCTTTGCACGCCTGATGGTTGGCCACCTACGCGGCGGTATGGGCCACGTTAACGTGGTTTCGAGCGTGTTCTTTGCCGGGGTCAATGGCTCAGCCGTGGCCGACACCTCAGCGCTTGGCTCGCTATTGGTTCCGGCCATGGAGAAAGAAGGCTATTCGCGGGCGTTTGCCGCTGGTCTGACGGCCGGCAGCTCGCTAATTGGACCGATCATTCCACCCAGTATTTTCATGATCCTGTATGCGTCACTGACCAACACATCGGTTGGCGACCTGTTTCTTGCCGGTATTATTCCCGGTCTGCTGTTGGGTGCTGCCTTTATGGGCATGAACGCCTGGTATGCCTGGCGCCATCGGCTACCTAAAAGCGGACGGCTACCCACACTTAAAGAGCTCACCGTTACGTTCGTCGCTGCCATGCCCGCATTGGTAGCGCCTGTGATTATCGTGGCCGGCATCGTGCTGGGGTTTGTAACGCCCACCGAATCTGGCGCCCTGACGGCGCTTTATGTCGCGCTATGTGGTGTCCTGCTGGGTAACCTGCGTCTGCGCCATTGCTGGCGGGCGATTATCGATACGGCAAGACTGACCTGCGCTATTTTCCTGATTATGGCGGCATCGGCGACCATTAGCTGGTTGCTCTCCTATGCCCAGGTGCCCAGTCAGTTCGTCTCGCTGCTGTCACCTTATGTCGACAGCGCGATTATTATTTTGCTGTTGCTTAGCGCCATCACCTTTTTGACCGGCATGTTTATGGAAGAAGTGTCGGCGCTGATGCTGCTCACGCCTATCTTTGCACCGGTGGCCATGATGGCAGGCATCGACCCCGTGCATCTGGGCGTCATTATCACGCTCAATATCACCATTGCGTTAATTACACCGCCTTTGGGCGCCTGTGTATTTGTGGCCGCGGCCGTGAGCCGGTTAGAGATCGTCTCGCTGTTTAAAACGATCTGGCCCTTTGTACTAACCGCCATTGCCGTACTGTTACTGATTATTTTCTTCCCCGCGCTTGCGCTCTGGCTGCCCTCTACTTTTGGATAAGACAATGCCTGCACCTTCGATTTCTGATAAGGCCTTGTCGCCTATACCTAGCCACCCGGCTCCCCAGTGGGACAAGGTCAGCCGCCTGTCCATTACCGATAACGGCGAGCGCTTGCTTCCCATGAGTCTGGCACCCGCTCCTATTCGGGTGTTCCCGGCTTACGCACGTCTGGGCATCCCTGGTGCTGTGAACGAGTGCTTCGTGCGCGAAGGCGTTTACCGGGCGCTGATGACCGCAGCACGCAGCCTGCCTGACGGCATCGGGCTTATTGTGCTGGATGGCTGGCGCCCGTGGCGGGTCCAGCAATACCTGTTTGAAACCCTGCAGGCGGCGATTCAAAACCGTCAGCCTGAATTATCGGAAAGCGAGCTCTTAGCGCGTACCCGCGAGTTTGTTTCCGTGCCCAGCCAAGATCCCAGCGCCCCAAGCCCTCATCTAACCGGCGGCGCGGTGGATGTCACGCTTTGCGACGCAGATGGCGTCCCACTAGACATGGGCACCCTGTTTGATGAAACGCTGCCCGCCTCTCATACGGATCACTTTGAGAAGCTAGATAGCCTAACTGCTAATCAGCGTAACGCCCGCGACCACCGCCGCCTGCTCTACCACACCATGGCTGAGCAAGGTTTCACCAACCTCCCCAGCGAGTGGTGGCATTACGACTTGGGCGATCAGCTGTGGGGGCACTATTGTGCCAGCAGCAATTCAGGCACCAACAGCGTTTACTACGGCCCGACGGAGCCTGAAACCATCGAAAACCGTTGGCGGCGTCAGCTTGGCTAGCCTGAAAAGCGCAGTATTTGCTCTGCACACCCAATCGCTTACGGTAAGAGCAAATAGCCATCAACTCTTCATTAAGTAAGCCCAAACAGGCTACATTAGAGCTGAGCCTATTTTCCCCCTTGATGAAGGAGTCTTCGCGATGCCTAGCGTTTTAATTACCGGTGCTACCTCTGGCTTTGGTAAAGCCGCCGCCATGCGTTTTGCACAAGCCGGCTGGTCATTGATTCTGACCGGCCGTCGGGAAGAGCGCCTAAAGGCGCTTGAGGAAGAACTTTCTAAGCAGGTGCCGGTACTCACTCTGACCCTGGATGTTCGCGATAGCGATGCTGTCACCAAGGCACTGGGCGAGCTACCCGAAAGCTTTTTACCCCTCACCTGCCTGATCAACAATGCAGGTCTGGCGCTAGCTCCAGAACCGGCACAGAAGGTCGATCTTAAAGACTGGCACACCATGATCGACACCAACATCACGGGCCTGGTTAACGTTACCCACGCCGCACTTCCACTCCTGCTTACTCAGGGTGAAGGCGCCAGCATTCTTAACCTTGGTTCCGTTGCTGGCCAGTGGCCCTACCCCGGCGGCCATGTGTATGGCGCCTCCAAAGCATTCGTTCAGCAATTTAGCTACAACCTGCGCTGTGACCTGCTGGGCACCGGTATTCGTGTGACCGACCTTGCCCCCGGCATGGCAGAAACTGAATTCACGCTGGTACGCACCAAGGGCAACCAGGAGGCGTCTGATGCGCTTTATCGCGGCACTACGCCGCTACAGGCCGAAGATATTGCCGAGCAGCTTTATTACCTCGCCACGCTGCCTGCGCATATCAATATCAACCGTCTGGAAATCATGCCGGTTCGCCAGGCGTGGTCGCCGTTTAACATCAACCGCGACGCCGAATAATGGCTAAGCGCAGATAAAACGCGTAAGCATTTTTAAACGCCTGCCTGAAAGTTTGACGGCTGTGCGGTGATGATCATGGCGATATGCGTTCTATGCCATGTCCTGACCGCGCAGCAGCTTTAAGCCCTCTGTACCCAAGCCACTCTCTTGCTCTGCAATACGCTTTTCTGCACCTAAGCATTCCAGCTAAAGCCCGTCTGGCTGTGGCTTTCAGCGACCTCTTCGCCCTATGTCTACCCTTCTGCCTCTTGACCCAGATATTTTAAACCTCTATTTGTTATATATAACAAGCCACCTGATACATCTCTCTAGCGCCATCGAGCGTGCGCTGCTAGCGAATTGTCCATCCAGAGGTCGATGTGCATGAATGTGAACATGACGTTTCTTCAAGGGCTACTCTCCAATATCAGCACGCGTACTCGCCTATTAGGCAGCGCTGCTAACGCCACGCAAAGCAGTGATGCGCACCTTCACGCTCTCTCTTCGGCTTGTGAAACGCTGATGCAGCGCGGCGGTGAAGCCTCCCAGATAATGACCGCGCAGCGCGCCTTAACCCACTATCAGCAGCTGGAGCCCGAAGAGCGCCTGGCCTTCTTCTCGCTGCTTGCCAGTGATTACGCTGCCGAGCCGGGAGCCATTCATGCCGCGTACCAGGCTTACTGTGAGACTGAAGATAACGCAGCCCTTGAAAAGCTGTTTAACGCTTGTGAGCCACGTCGCCAGGATTTACTGCGCCGCTTGAACCTTTGCCCGGGCGGTACCTTTGAGCTCGTGAAAATGCGTGCCGACCTGCTCAAGCAGCTACGTCACGCACCCGAGCTTGCCGCGCTGAATAGCGATTTTTCCCATCTGTTTAATTCCTGGTTCAACCGGGGCTTTCTGGTGCTGGAAAGCATCGACTGGAACACGCCCGCCGCCGTGCTGGAAAAGCTGATTCAATACGAAGCCGTGCACGCCATCAGCGACTGGCGTGACCTGCGCCGCCGACTAGACCCGGAAGATCGCCGCTGTTACGCCTTCTTTCACCCGGCAACCGGTGATGAGCCGCTTATCTTTGTGGAAGTGGCGCTATGCAAAGGTATCCCCGACAACGTGCAGCGCATTCTGGAACACGGCGAAGAGGTGCCGCTGGATGAAGCCGATACCGCAGTCTTCTACAGCATCAGCAACTGCCAGGCAGGGCTTAAAGGCGTATCGTTCGGCAATTTCTTAATCAAGCAGGTGGTTCAGGAACTCAGCCGCGAGCTGCCGCAGCTCAAGAACTTCGTCACCCTGTCACCGGTACCGGGCTTTGCTGACTGGCTGGCCGATCAGCGGACCTCTCAGGCCATCACGCCGTCCGGCCCTCTGGAAGCCTTTCTGGACACTCCTGAAACAAACGAGCTACCGGCGGCCGCACATAAGGAATTCATGCGCCTCGCCGCGCATTATCTGGTCGAGGCCAAGCACCGAAGCGGCCAACCGCTTAATCCTGTCGCGCGCTTTCATTTAGGCAATGGCGCAAGCCTTCACCGGCTTAACTGGCTGGGCGACACCTCCTCCAAAGGGCGCCAACAAGCGCACGGGCTGATGGTCAATTACCTCTACCAGCTGGACCGTATCGAACAGAATCATGAAGCCTACACCCGCGACCACAGCGTGGTATGCGCCAATGATATTCGTCGACTGGCAAGCCAGGCTAGCCAGCATTTCAATACTGAAGCGAGCGCTTAACGGTTAGCGCTCGCAAAATAACAAGGCACCTTTCATGAACCACAACCTTTACCTGCAGTTTTACCCGCACTTTGAACGTCAGCCCAACAAGGTGTTGATGGATACGCTGGAGGGTAAGCGCTACCGATATGGCGATGTCCTAACGACCAGCCGAAAAATGGCCAGCGTCCTTCTGGAACTAGGCGTTTCGCCGGGCGACAGAGTCGCCGTCCAGGTCGATAAAAGTCCTGAAATCGTCATGCTGTATCTTGCCTGCCTACAGGTCGGCGCAGTGTATTTGCCGCTTAATACGGCCTATACCGATAGCGAGATTGCCTACTTTCTAGAAGACGCTGAACCACAGCTTTACGTGTGCCGCCCGGCAGTACTCAAAGAGGCTCAGGAACGCGCCAGCACCAGTGGCGTTGCCCATGTAGAAAGCCTGGGCACTAAGGTCGACGGCAGCCTGATGGACAAAGTCGCTAATGCGCCGGAAACCGAACAGGTGTGCGAAGTAGCAGGCGACGATCTGGCGGCAATTCTATATACCTCCGGCACCACCGGACGCTCCAAGGGCGCCATGCTCAGCCACAAGAACCTGGCCTCCAATAGCCAGTCGCTTAGTGAAGCGTGGCAGTATACCGAGCAGGATCACCTGATCCACGCACTGCCGATTTTCCACACCCACGGCCTGTTTGTGGCGTGCAACATCACGCTGATCAACGGCGCTTCGATGACGTTCCTGCCCAAGCTCGATGTTGATGAGCTGCTGGATCTCATGCCCCACGCCACCGTGCTGATGGGCGTGCCGACCTTCTATACCCGCCTGCTTGCCTCCGAGCGTTTGAACCGCGAGGTGGTTGCCAATATGCGCCTGTTTATTTCAGGCTCGGCACCCTTGTTGGCTGAAACCCACGAAGCATTCGAAGAGTGCACCGGCCATGCCATTCTTGAGCGTTACGGCATGACCGAAACCAATATGAACACCTCCAACCCTTACCACGGTAAGCGCCGCCCGGGCACGGTAGGCATGCCGCTTCCCGGAGTAGAAGTGCGTATCGCTGACCGCGAAAGCGGCAAGGCGCTCGCTCAGGGCGAAACCGGCATGGTTGAGCTACGCGGCCCTAATATTTTCCAGGGTTATTGGCGTATGCCGGAAAAAACTCAGGCCGAATTTCGTGATGACGGCTTCTTTATTACCGGCGACCTGGGGCTTATCGACGAACACGGTTACCTGAACATCGTGGGCCGTGACAAGGACCTGGTGATTTCCGGTGGCTACAACGTCTATCCGAAAGAAGTCGAGCAGTTGATCGATGACTTACCGGGGGTGATGGAATCCGCCGTCATTGGCGTGCCGCATGGTGATCTTGGCGAAGGGGTTGTGGCAGTGGTCGTGCCCAGCGCTTCAGACGCGATTAGCGAAGCGCAGATATTTGCAGCTCTCAAGGATCAGGTAGCCCGTTACAAACAGCCTAAGCGAGTCTTCTTTGCCGAGTCGTTGCCGCGCAACGTGATGGGCAAAATTCAGAAGAATCAGCTGCGCACCACCTACACGGATACATTCACTCAAGAGCGTGCGACGGCTAACGTTTGAGCCTACTTCCCGCGCCGCAGGGGATCGGGCCAAGCCCTGACTGCGGCCATAAAAAGTGCTCCTCACAACAACGATAAGACAGGAATTGTGCCATGGTGATTTACGGTGTTGCCCTTCTGGCAGGGTGTATGTTGGTCGGCCTATGGGCTGGTGATGTGCTGGGCATGCTGCTCGGCGTCAATTCGAACGTAGGGGGTGTTGGCATTGCCATGCTGATGCTGATCTTCCTGGGCGGCTATCTGATGGACAAAAAGAAGATGCCCGCCAGCACGGAAGACGGTATCAAGTTCTGGAACGGCATGTATATTCCGATTGTGGTCGCGATGGCCGCCAGCCAGAATGTCGCCGCCGCGATCGATGGCGGTCTGATTGCGCTACTCGCAAGCCTGGTCGCGGTAGTCGCAAGCTTTGCGTTAATTCCCTTTCTCAACAAGCTTGGCCGTCCCAAGGCCTCCGATACTCAGGAAAGCACTCCGCCACACAAGCCGCGTAAAGTGTTAAGTGCCTCCTCACCATCTCATGCTCGTGCTCGCGCGCGTCATGCCCGCTAACTGGAGGCCACTATTATGATTGAATCGTTAGTCACTCAGCTTGAGAAACAGCACCTGATCGCGGCGTTTGCCTTAGTGGGCGGCGCCATGTACCTCTCCTATCTGATCAGCGACAAACTGACCAAGGGGCGTATTCACGGCTCGGCCATTGCAATTATCGTGGGGCTAGGCTTGGCCTATTTTGGCGGTATTCATACGGGCGGTACGCGAGGTCTTGCCGATATCAGCCTATTTGCCGGGCTAGGCTTAATGGGCGGCGGCATGCTGCGCGATCTGGCGATTATTGCCACGGCTTACGGGGTACGTTTTCAAGAAGTTCGCGAGGCGGGTCTCAGCGGTATTATCGCCCTGTTTCTAGGTGTGTTCGTATCCTTCATTGCCGGGGTGGCGGTAGCCTACGCGTTCGGTTATCGCGACCCCGTTTCGCTGACAACCATTGGCGCCGGTACCGTAACCTATATTGTCGGGCCCATCGCGGGCGCCTCAATCGGCGCGTCCTCCGAGATCATCGCCCTTTCGATTGCCGCCGGCCTGTTCAAATCGATTCTGGTGATGATTCTAACCCCCGTCGCTGCCCGTCATATCGGTCTGGATAACCCACGTTCAGCGATGATCTTCGGCGGTTTGATGGGCACCACCAGCGGCGTGGCGGCTGGCCTTGCCGCCACCGATCCGAAGCTGGTGCCTTATGGTGCCATGACGGCCACGTTCTACACTGGCCTCGGCGCGCTGCTTGCCCCTTCAGTCCTGTATTTTGCTGTTCGCGCTATCTTTTAACGAGCGTTATACCTAACGCGGCACCAATGCCTCTAACGCTTCACGGCGAAGGTGCTGCGTCAAACCTGCCAGCAAGCGCCCGCCGTTGCGCCAGTAATGCCAATAGAGCGGTACATTGATGGCGCGCCCGGGTATCAGCTCCACCAGCTTGCCTTCGGCCAGCTCATCACGCACCTGAAGCTCCGGCACCATTCCCCAGCCCAGTCCGCTTTCCAGCAAACGTACGAAGCCTTCCGATGAAGGACACAGGTGATAGGCAAAGCTGCCGATAATACCAAGCGCCGCTAGGTAGCGATGCTGTAGCAAATCATCGGTACCAAACACGATAGCTGGCGCCTGGGGTAAGACGTCTGCATCCACGCCATCAGCAAAGTACTGTTTCATAAAAGCTGGGCTTGCAACCGCCAGATACGGCATGGCGCCTAACGCGACGCTGTTTGCCCCCGCGACAGGGCGCTCGGCCGCACATACACAGCCTGCCACTTCGCCTGCCCGCATACGCTTTAATCCCACCTCCTGATCCTCGACGACCAGCTCTAGCAGTACGTTTTGGTGGGCACAAAAACCACTCACCGCCGAGGGCCACCAGGTGGCCAGACTGTCTGCATTAATCGCCAGGCGCAGGCGCTCCGGCACTGCGTCATCCAACGCGGGTACCTGGCGCGTGAGATCACGCTCGAGTAAGCGTACCTGCTGTACATGGTTGAGCAGCCGTCGACCGATTTCGGTTGGAGCAGGCGGCGTCGCGCGCACTAACACCGGCTGGCCGATACGCGCCTCCAGCAGCTTGACCCGCTGCGATACCGCCGACTGGGATATCCCCAGCATATTCGCGGCGCGCTCAAACCCGCCCTGTTCTACCACGGCGGCCAGGGCTGCCAGCAATTTATAGTCGAGCAATCAGTTTTCCTTATAGGGCATCAGGAGTATTCATTTTGCTTATAAAAATGATTCTAGCAAACTGGGCCACTACGGGCGGCATAACGCACCTTAAATAGCGATTAATAAGGAATACACGCAATGTGGCAGAGTTATAGCAACGGCCTGCTGGTGGCGATTGGATTGATCATGGCGATTGGTGCGCAGAATGCGTTCGTTTTATCGCAAAGCTTGCGGCGCGAGCATCATATAGCGGTCGCGTTGCTGTGCATTTTATGTGATGCCACGCTAATAACCGCGGGCGTATTTGGCCTGGCAAGTATATTGACGCAAAGCCCGCTACTGCTTGCTATCGCACGCTGGGGCGGCATTGCGTTTTTGCTTTGGTATGGCAGCCAGGCGTTATACCGCGCCTGGCGTCCGCAAGCGCTTCGGGCGACTGACACATCATGCCGCTCGTTAAGCGCCGTAATGCTAACCGCGCTGGCGGTCACGCTGCTTAACCCACATGTCTACCTAGATACCGTATTGCTGATTGGCTCACTCGGCGCCCAGCAACCGATGCCCGGCGCCTACGCCTTGGGGGCCACTAGCGGCTCATTTATATGGTTCAGCGCACTGGCCTTAGGTGGCGCAAGCCTTGCGCCTTGGCTTGCGCGCCCAGTTACCTGGCGTCTTATTGATATTGGCGTAGCGCTTATGATGTTTAGCGTGGCTGCTCAATTGCTTATCGGTGGGCTGTAGCGCGTATATTATTCAGCCACCTTTACCGCCTTAACTTTAATCAACTCTCCTTTTTGAAAACTTTAAAAAATGATGTATTAAAATACTTAATATACAACTCAAAGCTTAACTTACGTAAATTTATCCAGCACAAATTCCCTGCTAGTTTTAAAAGGGCTGTAAACGTTTATTACGGATGATCCTTTTTAATCAAGCAGGAGCGATACGATGGTTATTAAAAACGCCAAGGACCTTTTCATTCATCTTCTTTCCGACACGAACAGTGCTGAAAAGCAGATAACAAAGGCGCTACCCAAATTAGCTCGGGCAGCTGATGACCCCCAACTGGCTGAGGCATTCAAGCACCACCTGGAAGAAACCCAAGGCCAGCTGGAAAGGCTTGAAAAAGTAGCCGACAGCCTGCCAGATATCCGAATCAAGCGCATGAAGTGTCATGCAATGGAAGGCTTGATCGAAGAGGGCCAGGAGCTGATAGATGCCACTGAGAAAGGCCCGGTGCGCGATGCAGGCCTGATCGGCGCGGCTCAGAAAGTCGAACATTATGAAATTGCGACTTACGGCACCCTGTGTGCTCTTGCCGAGCAGCTAGGCTATAGCGAAGCCAAAAATATTCTGGCTGAAACGCTTGAAGAAGAAAAGAACACCGATAATAAGCTAACCCAGTTGGCTAAGACGCTGGTTAACCAAAAAGCGGGATAAAAACCCTTTAATGAAGTAGCCATCAATGGTTGGTCGTATTGGCCGTACGTTATCTAACAAACGGTTAATTATTAATATCCAACCTATATGATATTGCTTCATTGAAAGCCAATTTTAAGTCTTATTAACTTAGGTGAGCTGATAGTTGATAGCTCACCTAAATTTCCTACATAACTTTTAAGGCCATATTGCGCCCCTGAATTCAAACATTAAGCACGATTCAAAGCGCTTTCATTGTCTACGCCTTTTTCTCCCCCTTCCCCTACGCTTGGTCAGGTTCCTTATTCAGCTACTTGAGCCGACGCAAACGGCCTGCTATCTTATCGGCAATAATTATCATTAACATAAGGGACAGTATCTCATGCAGTTTGCCGATAGAGGTACAGAATCAGACAATACGCCTGCGCCTCGTGAGGTCGAAAGCCGCGAATTGCTTGGGCCGCAAGGTCAACTGGTGATTCAACATGACAATCGCCGCTACGTATTGCGTATTACCAGAAGCGGAAAACTTATTTTAACGGCGTAACGCTCCATCAGTTCTTACGCCGCTTAACGCCAGCCAGGTAGCCAACGCACCCAGCCAGCTTCAATTACCCTCCTTATTGTTGGAACGGTCTGGCTCATGAAACGTGTTTACTCGCTTTGCCCGCTTTACCTTGCTCTTTGCCCCTTGCTTATCGCCCCTGCGTTAGCGCAATCAACGGCGGATCCAGTGACCGTTACCGGCACGCGGACGCCTACCGACCTTTCTCGCGCACCGTTGATTGTCGATATTATCGACCGTGATGATGCCGTTCTGGCTACCGCTGGCCGCATTGAAGATGTACTGAGCCGTCAACCAGGCCTGCATGTGGCCGGGCCAGGACGGCGTAACGGTCAAACGCTGAGCATGCGGGGGTTTGGCCGCCAGGGCGTGCTGGTTCGACTGGATGGCGTTCGCCAGGATATTTCCACTGGCCACGTAGGCAACTTCTTCCTAGACCCAGCGCTGATCCAGGAAGTCCAGATAGCGCGCGGCGCACTATCAAGTCTTTATGGCAGTAACGCCATGGGCGGCGTGGTAAGTTTCACGAGCGTAGAAGCCAAGGACTTGCTTGCCCCCGGCCAAGACAGCGGCGCCCGGCTTTCTGTTGGCGGCGCTACAGCAAATGATGAGCTACGTGGCAGTCTGACAGCCTTTGGGCGTCACGCTGCACCCAGTGGTCAAGTGGATGGCCTGATTTCAATAGGCCGTAGCGAGTCCGGTGATATTCGCCGCGCAGGTGGCGAGGAGGCCGAAGACGATGCCTCGCTCAACAGCCTGCTGGTCAAAGGCGGTTGGGAGCCGAGTAGCGATCAGCGGGTGTTTATCAGCTGGCAGCATTACGATGAGCGTGCTACCCAGCCCGCTAACCCTCAGCAGTTATCACGCGATGCCAGTAACCCGCTGCGCGACCGGAATGTCGAAAGTAACAATCTACAGCTTGGCCACCGCTGGCAGCCCGGCCAAGCGACAGAAATCACCTCACGACTGACGTTTAGCCAGCAGGATATTGATGAGCCCCAAGCCAGCCGCACGCTGGAACGCGTTGGCCTGCAAAGCGATGGCTACCACACCATCAATCACGGCTGGCTCTCCCAAACATTGGTATTTGGTGGCGAACTGGAGCAGGCGCGCCAGCGCCCGGAAGGTAACGCCAACGGCTTTCCAAAAGCCGATATCGACACTCAGGCCGCTTATTTAGACACCACGCTAACCGCTGGCCGCTATCTAGCAGAGGGCGGTGCCGGCCAGTTTGATGTAGGCCTGGGGGCCCGCTATGACCGTTACGACGCCACCGGCCAAGGCGATGCCGATAGCGTGCATGACCAGGTCTCGCCACGTTTTCGCCTGGCCTGGCGCCCCGATGAAGCGCTGATGCTGTTCTCCGGTTACGCCGAAGCCTTCCGCGCGCCAAGCCTTTCTGAGCTATACGCCAACGAGCGCCACTTTGCCGGTTTCTGCGCCGGGCCTTTCTTCTGTACCCCCGACAATTACTGGGTGCCTAATCCTAACCTGTCTCCTGAATCCAGCCATACCTGGGAAAGTGGCGTGGTCTGGCATCAGGGCGATTGGCAAGTGCGCGCCAGCTACTTCGACACCCGAGCCGATGACTTTATCGACACCCAGGTCGACATTATGGCGGGTACCACTCAGGCCGTGAACGTACAGCGCGCCCAACTATGGGGCTATGACGCTCGTGTTGCCTGGCAGCCCGGCGCCTTTCCTCTACTTACAAGCTTTATAGGACTCTCTGAAGTTTCCGGTAAAGACCGCGACAGCGGCGGCGCGCTAGGCAGTCAGACCCCCATGGAAGTGACCCTCGGCAGTGAAGTGGCCCTCTACAACCATGATGTGCGTATCGGCTGGCAAAGCCGCTTGGCGCGTGATTTTGATAAACAGGGCGATGACGAGCGTCTGCCTGGCTATGGGCTGCACGATGTGCACCTGGCCTGGCGCCTTACCCCCGCCATCGATACCTCGCTACGCCTGGCTAACCTGGGCGATAAAGTGTGGTACCGCCCCGATGGCAGCTTAGGCGATGGGCGCAGCCTGTTCGCTACCCTCAACTGGCAGTGGTAAATCCATTCAGTGAACCCGATATAGGTGCGCTATGACTCAATCCCAACAAATCGCTATTCTGGAAGCCTTTGATGCTGCGCGGGCGGCCCAGCCGCGTCTGCCCGCCATCGACATTGCCGAGCGTCTAGCCATTAGCGAAGGCGAGTTACAGGCGGCTCGCCTGGGCCGTGATGTATGGACACTGCCCTTGCCACCCAGCGAGATCGCAAGCTATCTGCCCACGCTTGGCCGCGTAAAATCGCTGACCCGCTCACGCCTGGCCGTACTTGAGCAAACCGGGGTCTATCCTGAACTGCGTGGCGGATCCCAAACAGGTCTGCTGCTCGACCCTGGCGGTTTGGATCTTCGCTTGCTGTATCCCCACTGGCACTGGGTGTGCTTGATTCGCGATGCCATGCCTTCGCAAGATGGCTCAAAGGAGTGGCGCTGGAGCCTGCAAATATTTAACCAGCACGGCTGCGCCGTGCACAAATGCTTTGCGCTGGAAACACCACTTCCCAGCGCCTGGAACGCGTTAGCAGCACTCGGCACCCAGGACACTCCGGCGTTCACTCAGAGTGCACCGCGCCTAAAACGCCCGCTTCCCAACGCCCCCGACCTTGCGAGCGAATGGGGAGCGATGCAGGACGTGCATCAATTCTTCGCTCTGCTGCAGCGCCATCGCCTGGAGCGTATTGAGGCCAACCAGTTGATGGAGGGCCACTACACCCGAGCGCTACCGGCTAACATATTGGAAAACGTGCTCCATCAGGCAAGCCAGCACACCTTGCCACTCATGCTGTTTGTCGCCAGCCCCGGCTGCGTACAAATCCGCACGGGCACACTGCCCACACCCCAGCGCGCACGGGGCTGGCTGAATCTGTTTGGCGATAGCTTTACCCTGCACTTGGACGACACTGCCATTGATCAGGTGTGGCAAGTGTCTAAACCCAATCGTGATGGAGGCGTCACCAGTATTGAAGCGTTTGACGCACAAGGCTCATTAGTCCTGCAACTATATGCCGAGCGCCGCGAGGGCAACCCAGAATCCGCCGCCTGGCGGCAGCTATTGAATGAGCTTCATCAGCGTGAGGCCGTGGCATGAAGCAGCATATTCGACTGCTCTCCAGCGTTTTGCTTGCGCTGTTGTTCAGCCTGGAAACGAGCGCCAGCGAACGTTGGGTTGTGCTGGGCGGCGATATTGCTGAAACGCTTTCGGCCTTGAATGCTGACATTAATTTGGTCGCCCGCGACGATACGGTTCTCTATCCTGAGCCCCTGACAGCGCTGCCCTCCGTAGGTTACTTGCGCCAGCTCTCGGCCGAAAGCGTACTGTCGGTTCAGCCTGACCGTATCCTTGCCAATCAGCATGCCGGCCCTAAAGAAGTGCTTGAGCAGCTGGACGCTGTCGGCGTTACGCTGGATGTGGTTAACGCACCCGCTACGCTAGCGGCCATTGCTGAAAAGGTTCGCGCGGTGGGTGGCTACACTGACCGGCCTGAACAAGCCAACGCTTTAGCGCAAACCTTGACTGACAAGCTTGAATACCTAGCCGATTTGCCCCCCTTACCTTCAACTCGGACGATGTTTATTCTCCAGCATAGCGGCTTAACGCCGCGTGCGGCTGGTCGCCAAACCGCGGCGCATACGGCGCTTGAAGCCGTCGGGCTGGAAAACGCCTTCGCAGCAATGGAGGGCTACCACAGCGTTGGCGCCGAGGCGTTGGTGCGCGAGGCGCCTGAGCTGATCATTATGTCGGCGCGCGGTTTAGAGGCTATGGGCGGCCCAACGGCCTTATGGCAATTACCCGGTATGGCACTTACTCCGGCAGGCCAGAAGCAGCGGTTAATCGTTATCGATGATCAGGCACTGTTGGGCTTTGGGCCGCGTGCGCCCGACCTGCTGTTAGCCTTACGCCAGGATGTTGAAGCGATACTTAACGTCTCGCCCACTGCGCTGGCTGCGCCGTAATGGTCAGCTTAACGGCTTATCGTCAGCGCACGATGCGACCGATGGGGCGCGCTCCACGAGTCCTTATCGGTTTAACGCTTGCGCTGTTACTTGCCTTGGCGTGGGGCTCGGCGTCAGGAGCGTTAGGGCTTTCCCCATGGGCACTGCTAAGCGGCAATGCCGATACGCTCAGCACACAGGTTTGGTGGCAGCTGCGCTTACCGCGCTTGCTGCTGGGGGTTGCCGTAGGCGCCATGCTCGCGGGCAGCGGCGCAGCCATGCAGGGGCTATTTCGTAACCCTTTAGCCGACCCAACGCTGCTCGGCCTTGCCAGCGGTGCCGGGCTATTTGTGGCGCTATGGATCGTTGTTTTTCAGGATAGCGCTGCCAACAGCCTTTACGGTCAGTTCGCGGCGGGCTTTTTGGGAGCACTGAGCGTATGTGTGGTCGTGTTTAGCTTGGCCAAACGCCAGGGTGGCAGTGCCGCCGTTATGACCCTGCTGCTAGCAGGCCTGGCGATTAACACCCTGGCCGGTGCTGCGGGTGGTGTTCTTGCGTTTATCGCCAGCGATGAACAGCTTCGACAGTTGAGCCTGTGGGGGATGGGCACGCTAACCCATGCCTTATGGCGAACCACCGCTATCGCCCTGGTACTGATGAGCCTGGCACTGTGGATGCTAATGCGCAGCGCCAGCGAGCTTGACCTGCTTCAGCTAGGCGAAACCACAGCCCATGCGGCGGGACTGGACGCCAACCGCCTAAAACGCCGCATTGTCGTCGCCACCTCACTTGGCGTCGGGCTTTGCGTGGCACTCACGGGTGTCATTGGCTTTCTTGGCCTGCTGGTTCCCCACTGTTTACGGCTTTGGCTAGGGCCTGGGCACCGGCTACTCTTGCCTGCCTCAATGCTGGGCGGGGCGCTGCTGTTAGTGGTCGCCGATACCCTGGCACGTACGCTAGGTGCACCTGCCGAGATACCGGTCGGGCTGCTAACGAGCCTTTTGGGCGGGCCCTACTTCCTGTATCTGCTTATGCGCCGGAGCCCGTCATGCTGACTCTGCATCAAGCGGGGTTCACCTCGATTCCCGCACTAGCGCCTATCGATGGCGAGATCCACCCGGGCGAGCTGCTCGCGATTGTAGGGCCTAATGGTGCGGGCAAGAGCACGCTGCTCAGCATGCTGTCAGGCTATCGCCGCTGCGAACAGGGCAGCGTACAGTTGGATGGCCACTTGCTGCATGAATGGGAGATCACCGCGCTCGCCAACCGCCGTGCGCTAGTCGCTCAGCAGGAACCTGTCGGGTTCGATTGGCGAGTGGAAGAATTGGTGTGTCTGGGGAGCAAACCTGAAAAAGCACTCATCGCCGAACTGCTCGATGACCTGGACCTCGTCCCGCTCGCCAAGCGCAGCGTACTCTCGCTTTCGGGCGGCGAGCGCCAGCGAGTGATGATCGCCCGCGGCGCCTGCCAGTTGCTCTCGCGGCGCTCAAACACAGCAAAGGATGGCGGCCTGCTTCTGCTGGATGAACCTACCAGCGCGCTGGATATTGGCCAGCAGCAACGGCTAATGCGTCAACTACGCGCCTGGGCAACACAGCATCGTATGGCCATCGTATGTGTCTTACATGACCTGAACCTGGCCGCTACTTACGCCGACGGTGTGTGGCTACTTCATCAGGGGCAGCGCATCGCCTACGGCAAGCCGCATCACGTGCTAACCCCCGCCCGCATCGCTGATGTGTACGGCGCAGAGTTTCAAGCGACCGCGAACCACGCAGCGTCTCCTCCGCTTCTTGCCCTGGCACGCTAATGCGTCGAGAGAGTTAAGCAGTTTTAAATACGGCGTAGTATGCTTAGCGCATTAACGTATTAGCCTGTCAAAACTGACCTGGCGCATCGCTAATCACGGTTATCCATGAGAAGCTGGATACATGAACGAGAAACCACCCATCGGCTCGCCCCAAAAGCGCCACTCAAAGCAACCCATCACGCTAGTACGTGCCTTATGGGTAGGCCTTGCTGCACTGAGTTTCGGCATTGGCGTCATCGGTATCTTCTTGCCCTTGCTGCCGACCACTGAGTTTATGCTGGGCGCCGTTTACTGCGCCTCTAAAGGATCACCACGTTTTGAAGCGTGGATTCGCTCGCGCCGCTATGTAGGGCCGCTTATCAATAACTGGGAGCGCGAGAGGGCGATCTCCCGGCGCGCCAAATTTATTGCCGTAAGCATGATTAGCGCAAGCGCGCTATTTATCCTACTGCATCTGAGTAACAGCTGGTTACGGTGGAGTATTATCGCGCTCTTGATAGGCGTGGCAATATGGCTAGTCACACGGTCGGAACCTACGCTAAACGACTAACGTACACGTGGAACCGACTGGTGGGCTAAACGATCTATCAATGATCAGATAAAGTCTTAGTTTCTGCCTGAAAAGTGCCTACACAGCTTCAATAATGCGAGTTGCTCGGCAAATATGTCTGTTCGGTATGTGAGCTGAGACTCTGATGATTAGCCAGCTTAAACCGCTCAACGGCGGTAACCAGCAGCTGCGCCTGGCTCTTGAGGCTAGCAGCCGCCGCGGCAGACTCCTCAACTAGAGCAGCGTTTTGCTGAGTTGTCTGATCGATCTGGTTAATCGCCTCACTTACTTGACCAACTGCGGTACTTTGTTCGTTGCTTGCATCACTGATTTCACTGACGATATCACTGACCCGCTGAATCGACGTGACGATCTCCTGCATGGTGGTGCCAGCCTGGTCAACCAACACTGATCCTTTTTCAACACGCTCAACGCTGACGCCGATCAGTTCCTTGATTTCCTTTGCAGCTCCAGCGCTACGCTGAGCCAAATTGCGAACTTCGCTAGCCACAACCGCAAAACCACGGCCTTGTTCTCCCGCTCGGGCGGCCTCAACTGAAGCGTTCAGTGCCAAAATATTGGTCTGAAATGCAATACTATCAATAACACCAACAATATCATTGATCTGGCGGCTGCTGTCGTTGATATCTCGCATGGTATGTACCACCTTTTCAACCACGTCACCGCCCTGCTTCGCCACGTGACTTGCGCTGACGGCCAACTGACTGGCGGTATGCGCATTGTCCGCATTTTGCGTAGCGCTTGATCCCATCTGCTCTATAGAAGCTGACGTTTCCTCAATTGCCGAAGCTTGCACTTCAGTGCGCTGACTCAAATCGTTATTGCCCAGCGCTATTTGAACACTGGCCGTTGCCACATTCTCTGCATTACTCCGCACTTCTGAAACTACCCCGGCCAGGCTATTGACCATGGTTTTCTGAGCCATCAGGAGCTGGCCAATCTCGTTATTTGAGAATGGCTCGATACTGCCGGACAGATCACCTTCCGCTACAGCTTGCGCCTGGTTGACCGCTTGGCCCAGTGGGCGGGTAATACCTCGTGTAATAACAATAGCGACCCATATTGATATCAGTACAGCTGCCGCTCCTAGCCCAATCGTTTCCATCATGGACGTACGGTACTGAGCATCACCGCGCTCCATACCATGCCTGGCCTCAGTCAGCTGCAGGTCAATGAGTTCGCTGATGACGCTGCTAATAGGATCAATAGATGAATAGAGCTGTCCGTTGTACGCGTTCAACTCACCGCCGACCATACCGGAGTAGGTTTGTAGCGTATTTTCCAAAGCACTCAAGGCACTATTGGCAGGGCCAAAGCGCTTTTGCACCTCAGAAGCCATACTTGCTTCTTCGGGAGTAAGTGACGTCGCCATATAAGATGCCCACTCGTGATCAATGACCTCACGTGCGTTTTGCACTGCTTGCAGTGCCTCCTCAGCGGTAATCAGTCCCGCATTGGCTTTATTGACGGCATCAATCACATTAACCGCGTAAGCATCGGAAATAATCTTGAGCCCCCGTAATGGAACCACGCGATCTTCATAAAGGGATTGCATAGTTTGATTAACGTTTCGAAGGCTAAACGAACTCAACAGACCACTAAGGACCAAAAACAGAACAGCGACCAGGAAGCCCAGCCCAATCTGTTTGCTGATTGATAAATGTCTAAACTGCATTTTTAATGCTCCAGGATGCAACAAGGATAAGCGATTGTCTCAAGCCAGCCCAAAGGGGTTGTCATAGCGTTCCAGGGGAGGCGTCGCCATGATGAGCAGGCTCAACTTTTCGTCGAACTTATCTGAGCGAAGGGAGGGAAAGAAAAACAACTATTTACATACGTAAGCCAAGGCTAAAAGTATGCCTTTCAGCAGCACTTACTGGATCATCACCGGTACCACTCATGTGATACCTGACCCATCAGTTGAATTACGAAAGTTAATAGCGCGTCAGTAATATCGGCATCATAAACGGATACTTTAGGTCAGCTGACGTTTGTTGAAGCGCCGATAGTAACTGGAAGGGCATATTCAATAGAGCATTGCCGGGCAGTGAGATGCTTAGCTTACCCATAAAGACGTTACTTACTGGTCCGTTTTTTATACGCTTTTGTCTCATCTTCAATAGCTAGCCAGTTACCGGCTCGCCGTTGGCGTACTTTATCCAGGTTTTGCCTAAATGGTTGCGCAACTCGCGCCCAACGCGTACGCCATCACGAGCCTCCAGCGCCTTTAGAATGGCCTCGTGCTCTTCCATGGCGGTTGCCCATTTCTCATTTTTCTGATTAGAAAGATACCGCACCCTATATAGCTGCCGGCTAAGCGTGGCGTGCATGTCAATCAGCGTCGTATTACCTGACAAAGCCACAATACGGTTGTGGATATCCTGGTTCAAACGAAAGTAGTTCTGTCGATCGCGCCTTAGAAAGGCTGCTTTCATTTCATAATGCAGCGCTTGAAACTCAGCAATATCCTCATCACTGGCAATAACGCAGGTGAGTTCGGCTGCCGCCTGTTCAAGCACACTCAAAACATACGCTTTCTCTTTCATATCAGCCGCGCTGACCTCAGCCACCACCGCCCCGCGGTTGGGGGAAATCACCACTAAACCTTCTGTCGCGAGAATCTTGAGCGCCTCGCGTAGCGGCGTGCGCGAGACCTGCAGTTCAACGGCCAGCGTACGCTCGGGTAACCGCTGCCCCGGTTGAAAATGGTCCATTACGATATGTTCGCGTAAGTAATGCGCGACTTTTTCAACAAGCCCGGCGTGATTGATTGGGGCGATATCTTCCATGGAGTTATTCACTTTAATTAGCGACTACCAAGAATGGCATACCAAAAATTTCCTTTCAAATAATAACGCATATAGAAAAATATTAATTAATTAAATAATTTAATAAAATCAATAATTTAATCGGATAAACAAACATGACAAGACTAAAGTACTAGACCACGTATATTGACCCAAAAAATGGTATACCACTACATTTCAGCATCTGTATACTACGTTTGCGTGACAAAAAAACATCAATACGTTCATGGTCACCGTTCAGAAAGCTCTGACCTAAACAGGAAATACCTTTTACATATGAATTACTTACAACACTTTGATACGACCAAGGTAGTTGAAGCCTGTATCGCGGGTGCTGGTGATTTTGGTCGTGGCGTATTGCGTCAAGCCCGCCAGATGCCAGGACTGTCGGCGCGTATTGCGATCGATATCAATCCTGAAAAGGCGGCTGAAGCCTTACGCCATGCGGGTATTCCCAACACGCAAATAATGGTATGCCATTCTTCAAACGATGCCGAAGACGCTTGGCAGAAAGGCTTTTTCATTGCCACGGCTTCTTTCGAAACGGTCGCGGCACTTCCGTTCGATATTCTGGTTGAGTCTACCGGTATTCCTGATGTCGGCGCCCGTTATGCAGAAGCGGCCTTGCTGGCGGGTAAACATGTCGGTATTGCCACCAAGGAAACCGAATCGGTGGTCGGGCCTTACCTTACTCGCCTGGCCGAAGACCAGGGGCGTCTTTTCACGCCGCTGGATGGCGACCAGCCAAGCCTGCTGATTGGCCTTGTCACATGGGCTAGAACGCTGGGGTTTGAGATCATTTCTGCTGGCAAGAGCAGTGAATACGACTTTATCTGGGATGAAGCGCAAGGCACCGTAACCTGTAACGGCACCCAGTACGATGCCACTGAAATGGCCGCACTCTGGAAGCTTGACGATAGCGATGCACGCGCCACAGTCAAATCCCGCGGCGAGGCTTTATCCGCTATTCCGCAGATTTCAGTGCCTGACCTATGTGAGATGGTCAACGTTGCCAACGCAACCGGCCTGCAGCCTGACCTGCCCGAATTTCATGCCATGGTGCTGCGAACCACAGAAGTGCCCACACTTCTGGATACCCAGGCAGAGGGCGGTGTTCTAAAAGGTAACCAGCGCCTTGAAGTCTTTAACTGCCTGCGCCGTCCAGACGAGCTGAGCTTTGCTGGCGGTGTGTTTGTAGTGGTGCGCTGTGAAGACCCGCATGTCTGGACACTGCTGCGCGATAAAGGTCACGTACTAAGCCGCAGCGGCAATAGCGCCATGGTTTATCTGCCGCGCCATTTGCTGGGCCTGGAAGCGCCCATTTCGCTGCTCGATGTGGTACTCAACGGCTTAACGTCCGGTGGCGGTCATGCCACCACGCCTAAATTCGATCTGACCGCGCGCGCCACTCAAGCGATCAAAGCGGGCCAACGCCTTGAGATGAAAGGCCACCATCGGCACATCGAAGGGCTGCGTCCAGAGCTTCACCCCGCTGCGGCGCTTTCCGATGGCGCAAAAGTCCCCTTTTATCTGTTACCAGGCGCCGACGTTATTCGCGATATTGCGCCTAATCAACCCATTACCCTAGCCGATGTCACGCTACCATCTTCCCGATTACATGAGCTTCGTCTTAAACAGGATGATCTGTTTTTTACAGCCGACAGCCAGTAACTAGCGGTAGAGCGCCTTTTAAAGTGCCTACTTTCTGTATTGATGGCCCCTAAAAGCAATAACAATCACCATGGAGAAAATTATGATTACTAAACATAGTGTTAAATACGCTGCTCTAGGTCTTGCCATGCTCGGTGCGGCTACCGGCGCAAGTGCAAGCGATGCCGATAACTTCCCCAGCAAGCCGATCCAGTTCCTGGTAGCTGCGGGTGCTGGCGGTGGTACTGATAACTTCGCTCGGGTCGTTCGCCCGATGTTTGAAGAAGCCATTGGCGGCGCGCGTATTACAGTGGTTAACCTGCCCGCCGCGTCCGGCGCTTTAGCCCACCAGCGTACCGCGACAAGCGCGGCTGATGGCCACACTCTGGACTTTGCCTCCACGACGCTTGTGACCTCACTTGCGGCGGGCCAGAATCCCGTGGGTCTGGATCAGTTAACGCCAGTGGCACGTATGCAGTCCGACGTCATGGCGCTTTTTGTCAATCCTGAGCGTTTTCCTGATTTTGAATCCTTCGTGAAATACGCTGAGGAAAATCCTGGCAAAGTCACCGTTGGGGGCACCCATACGGCAAGTCCTGACCACGTGGCTTTCCTGTCGCTGCGTGATGCGTCGGGTCTGGACATGAACTTTATCCCTTATGACAGCACCGGCAATGCCACTGCTAACGTGCTGGGCGGCAATATTGATGCGACCACCACCTCGCTGAGCCCACTATTAAGCTACATCGAAGCCGGCCAGATGATGCCGATTCTGGTTTTCATCGATGAGCGCCTTGAAGACTACCCGGATGTGCCGACCACGGTTGAAAACGACTGGGATCTGACCGACGGTAACGATCGCGCCATCTTTGTACATGCTGATACGCCAACGCCGATTCTGGAACGTCTGGAAGGCGCCTTCAAGGATGTTTACGACTCCGAGGAGTATCAGAGCTACGCGGAGCGTGTAAACCTTGACTACCGTGCAGGCTGGATGGGTAGCGACGAGTACCGCCAGCGGCTTGAGAACAACTACGAGCTTTACTCACGCTTGCTGCAAAACGACTAAACCAGTAGTTACTGGTGAGTGGAGGGGCATGCCCCTCCTGTATCCATTTGAAAGATCGGCCTTATGGGGCCGACCTTTCACTGTCCCCTTCAGGGTTTACCATGCACGCCAGGATCACTCTTTTTGCGCTGGGGGTCGTGTCACTCGCGGTGGTGAGTCTTTATCCCACGCTGCAATTCCCAAGCTCTGCTCAAGTGTCCACGTTTATCGGGCCTCGCGTTTGGCCATTAACACTGCTGATCGCTCTGTTTACGCTGGGCCTTATACTGCTCGCCATCACATGGAGTGACCGCAAGAAGGCATTAGCCACTGAGCATCAGTCCACGTCGGACACCACGGCTGAAACAGCGCTATCTTCGTCACGTTTCTCCCTTGGACGCACCCGTCACTGGTGGTTTATAGCGGCGGCTATCGCTTACACGCTCTTGATGGACAGCGTCGGTTTTTTAATCGCCAGCCTGATATTTACCTTTATCGGCACACTGCTTCTGGGTGCCCGCTCATGGCTGACCATTGCCATTACATTAGTTATTGCTGGCGTACTGATGCAGGGCGTTTTCGTTTCGCTGCTCGGTATCCCCATGCCGTAAGGCTGCCCCATAACCGACCCAACCTTCTAGGGAGTCGACTATGCTAGAACATTTTTTGGGCGGGTTAGCCGTGGTGATGCAGCCACTCAACCTGTTGCTCTTAACCTCTGCCGTATTTATCGGTTTTATTGGCGGCGCATTACCCGGCATCAGCGGCGTTATTCTGGTGGTTATCCTACTGCCGGTTACTTATGGCATGGAGCCGACCACGGCCTTTATGGTGCTGACCGCTATTTATGGCGCCACGGTCTTTTCGGGTCTGATTACCGCTATTCTTTACCGGGCTCCCGGCACGCCTGAAGCAGTAATGACGGCGTTTGACGGCTATCCCATGACGCAACGTGGCGAAGCAGGCAAAGCCTTAGGCATCGGCGTTTTAAGCTCGGCTATCGGCGGGCTTGTAGGCACCGTGGCACTGATTATATTCACGCCCATGCTGGCCAAAATGGCCTTGAAGTTTTCATCTCCCGAGTACTTTGCCTTAGCGGTACTCGGTTTAACCGTGGTGGCTTCACTAGGCGGTCGTCTCATATTTGGCTTGATTGGTGCGGCGCTAGGTTTATTCATTGCCACTATTGGTATTGATCCGCTCACCGGCACCAGCCGCTTTACCTTTGGCAATCTTAATCTGGCCGAAGGCGTGGGTTTGATTCCCGTCATTGTCGGCCTGTTTGCCGTGTCAGAAGTCATGAAACGTACGCTGGACCATGAAAGCCATCAACCGCTGAAAAAGGTGAAGGTAAAGATTTTCGATCTTCCCGTTTTGCGCCAGATTGGCATGACCCTGTCACGCTCATCCATTATCGGGGTCGTCATCGGTATCCTGCCGGGTATCGGTGCCAGTACCGCGGCGATGGTGAGCTATAGTGAAACGGTCCGCTGGTCCAAGCATCCTGAGAAATTTGGCAAGGGCGCGCCGGAAGGTATTGCCGCCCCGGAGTCTGCCAATAACGCAGCGGCCATGGGTGCACTGGTGCCGCTTTTTGCGCTGGGTATTCCGGGTAGTGGCACTACGGCCGTTATTCTGGGCGCTTTTATCATGCATGGCCTGCAGCCTGGGCCAATGTTTATGCTGACCAGCAGTGACCTGATCTACGCGGTATTTGCCGGGCTGTTTATCGTCAATTTCATGATTCTGCTTTTCTCAAAGCCGTTCATCGTGCTGTTTACCAAATTGCTGAATGTACCTTATTCCGCGCTTGGCCCCATCATTATCATGTGCTGCATCGTGGGGACTTTTTCGGTGCGCAACTCTATGTTTGATGTATGGTTGATGATGGGCTTTGGCGTGTTGGGTTATCTGCTTGAGAAAATCAACTTTCCATTGGTATCGATTATTTTGGGATTGGTTTTGGGCCCTATCGCAGAAAGCGAGCTGCGCCGGGCACTATCCATGTCACAAGGCGACTTCAGCATCTTTATTGATCGTCCTATCAGCGCCACACTGCTGAGTATTGCTTTCATTCTGCTGGCCGTCACGCTGATTACGCCGCTGATCAAACGCGCACGTCGCAAGGCCACTACCTGAAGCCCGTATCCTGGAGAATGCTATGACCATCGTACTGGGCGCTATCGCCGACGATTTTACCGGTGCCACTGACCTTGCCAACAACCTGGTACGCGGCGGTATGCGCTGCGTTCAGGTCATCGGCGTGCCGACCACCCCACCCGACTTAAGCAACGTAGATGCCGTGATAGTGGCGCTCAAGTCGCGCTCCTGCCCGGTTGAAGAAGCTACTAGCGATTCACTAGCAGCTCTTGAATGGCTACGTGAACAAGGTGCACGGCAGATATTTTTTAAATACTGCTCGACCTTTGATTCAACCGACAAGGGCAACATCGGCCCGGTTGCCGATGCGCTACTTGATCGACTCGGCGTCTCGCAAACCGTGATGGTCCCGGCGTTTCCGATTAATGGCCGTACGGTATATCAAGGGCACCTGTTCGTTGGCGACCGCCTGCTTAACGATAGCGGCATGCAGCACCACCCGTTAACGCCCATGACCGATGCGGATCTGGTTCGCGTGCTTTCACGTCAAACCTCTCACGCCGTTGGTCTGGCCAACCGCGCTATGCTAGCCAAAGGCGGCGAGGCTACTCGTCAACACCTTGACGCTTTAGCAGCTGAAAACATACGCCATGTCATTTGCGACAGCGTCGATGACAGCGATCTTGACGTATTAGCGGAGGCAACGGTAACGATGCCTCTGGTAACCGGCGGCTCAGGGCTTGGCCAGGCGTTGCCTGCCCAGTACCGTAAACAGGGTTGGCTTGCCGAAATTGCCGAGCCAGGACGCCTTCAGCCCGCCTCTGGCAATATGTTGGTATTGTCAGGCAGCTGCTCACGAGCAACGCTTGCTCAGGTCGCTGATTTTCTAGCCCGTCATCCTGGCGCGGGCTTTGCGCTTGACCCCCAGGCCCTGGCCAAGGGCGACAAACAGTGGGAGCAGGCGCTGGCCTTCGCGTTCGAGCGCCTTGAACAAGATGCACCTGCCCTGATCTACGCCTCGGCCGATCCTGAAAAGGTCAAGGCCGCTCAGGCGGAACTGGGCGTAGAGCAAGCTGGCCGGCTAGTCGAAGAAGCGTTAAGCCAGCTTGCCGTTACTCTGGTCAATGAAGGCGTTGGCCGACTGGTGGTTGCCGGTGGTGAAACTTCGGGGGCAGTGGTATCTGCCCTGGGCATTTCAGCGCTACGTATTGGCGAGCAGATTGATCCCGGCGTGCCCTGGACACAAGCGACACTAGCTAACCGCGAGGCGCCGCTTTCCCTGGCGCTCAAGTCAGGCAACTTTGGGGGCGTTGATTTCTTCACCCGAGCGTTTGAGGTATTGGCATGAGCACTCACGACCAGAACCACCTGCGCGAACAGATCAGCACGCTGGGGAAATCGCTGTTTGATCGCGGCCTGACCATGGGTTCAAGCGGCAATATCAGCGTGCGCTTGGATGACGGTGGCTGGCTGATGACGCCTACCAACGCCTGCCTTGGGCGCCTGGACCCTGCACGCATCTCACATCTGGATACCCAGGGCCAACTGATCAGTGGTGATAAGCCCACCAAAGAGCAGTTTCTGCATATGGCGATGTACGATGAGCGCCCTCAGTCCGGCGCCATCGTTCACCTGCACTCCACGCATTCGGTGGCGGTTTCCTGCCTGCCGGGTATCAACCCCTGCGACTGCATTCCGCCTCTCACCGCTTATTACGCGATGCGCGTGGGCAAGCTTCCCCTGGTGCCTTACCACATCCCGGGCGACCAGCAGTTGGGCGAAGCGGTACGCGGCCTGGCAGGCAAGCACAGCGCCGTTCTGCTTGCCAACCACGGCCCGGTCGTCGCTGGTAAAAATCTCGAAGCAGCGGTGTATGCCACCGAAGAGCTTGAGGAAACAGCGAAGCTGTTTCTGCTGTTGCGCGGTGAAAACCCACATGCGCTGACGCCTGAACAGGTTGCTGAATTGGAAGCCCGGTTTCCAAGGGATTAAGCTATTCAGTAAGAGCATTTAAAACATAAGGGCAAAGCTCATTGAGCTTTGCCCTTATCGATTACCACTGACGATAGCTGATACCCATTCAGCCACGCTATGCGCCTGGCGAATTTGTACCGCCATCAGGATTCGTTGCGCGTCTCAAGCAGGCGAATCAACTCCGGCACCGCCATGGTCTGATCCTCCACACCGGCATACAGTGCCGCCACCGCGCCAGCCACGCCTCTTGTCGTATTAAGTTCATCGGTCATGGTGTGGTAGTAGCCCAGGTCTTTATGCGCGTTCGCCACGCTAAACCGAAACCCCGAAGCATCGCCTGATTCAATAAAGGGGCGTAACCGTTCCAGCACCACGCCGCCCCCGCCGCCCTTGGTCAAGACCTCCAGAAAAGCGTGGTCATCGATACCCGCCCGCCGGGAAGCCGCAGTCGCCTCGGCCAATACGGCTGAAAAGCCCAACGACACGTAGTTATGCAGCAGCTTAAGGGTATGCCCTGAGCCTACATCTCCTGCGTGGGTGATGACCTCAGCGAAGCTTGCGAGTAGCGGGTGCAACGCTTCAAATAGCGTCTCATGGGCACCAACGATAAGGTTTAAGCGCCCCTCCTCGGCTTCTTTGGGAGTACGCGTCATCGCCGCGTCGACCAGATGGCCACCCGCTTTATCTACCCTGGCGGCGACGTTAGCTGTGGAGCTTGGCAACGAGGTAGAGCAATCCACCACAATGGCGCCCTGAGCGAGTCCCTCCAGCACGCCATTTGGCTCAAACAGCACGGCCTCCACCTGGGGCGACCCCGTTACGCACAGCAATACCACGTCGGCTTTTTCGGCCACTTCCCGGGCGCTTGAGCACGGCACGGCGCCCGCTGACAGCAGGTCGTCCACGGGCTGGTTGCCAGGGTGGTCCAGAAAGGCCAGGGAATACCCCGCGTTAAGAATGTTCTTGGCAATGCCGTGGCCCATTAAACCCACACCTACCATGCCGATGCGGTGCTCTGTACGAACGGATTGATTCATAAATAAGCTCCTAACCTGATTTAATTATGATTTTTTTCTAGCCATGGCGAATGGCGACCGTTTTTATACGGGTATAGCTGCGCAGCCCCTCGAAGCCTTTTTCCCGCCCGAATCCTGAGCGCCCGACACCGCCGAAAGGCAGTTCAATACCGCCGCCCGCACCGTAGTTATTGATAAAAACCTGGCCACTGCGAATGCCTCTTGCCAAGCGTAATTGGCGGCCACCGTCGCGCGTCCAGACGCCGGCACACAGCCCGAAATCGGTTGCATTGGCCAGGCGCAGCGCTTGTGCTTCATCGTCGAATATCTGGACAGCCAGCACGGGGCCAAACAGCTCTTCGCGCAGCACATCATGATCATCGGGAATATCGGTAAGTAGATGCGGAACCACAAAATGCCCGGCCGGGGAGGTGTTTTTAGCGAGCTGCCCTCTTGCCGCAACGTGAATACCGTCTGCTTCAGCCGCGGCTAGCCGTTGATCGAGCTGTGATTTTTGGCGGGCATTGATCAACGGGCCGCAGTCAGCGTCTTCCTCGCCCGATGCACACTGCAGTGTCGAGAAGCGCTCTATCAGACGATCCGTAAACGCTTGCGATATGTCGCGCTGTATCAACAGACGACTTCCCGCCGAGCAGGTTTGCCCGGCATTCTGGATAATCCCACGCACCACCGCTTCGAAAGCCGCATCAAGGTCAGCATCTGCAAAAACAATCTGCGGCGACTTGCCGCCCAGCTCTAACGTGACGGGCACGTGGTGCTTTGCCGCCGCCTGGGTTACCTGGGTGCCGGTCTCAGGCGAGCCGGTGAACGAGAGATGATCAATACCCGAGTGTGCGGCCAGGGCGGCACCAGCTTCACGCCCAAGCCCCGGTACCACATTGAGCACTCCGGCTGGCAAGCCGCTATCTATTGCCAGTTTTGCCAGGCTCAAGACGCTCAAACAGGCATCTTCGGCAGGCTTGAGAACCACGGTATTGCCAACAGCCAAGGCGGCGGCCACGCAGCGGCCAAATATCTGTGACGGGTAATTCCAGGGAATAATCTGGGCGCAAACACCATACGGCTCACGCAGCGTCATGACGGTGTAGCCCTCTTCATAAGGCAGGGTCTCGCCATGTAATTTATCGGCGCCACCAGCGTAAAAGCGAAAGTAGTGGGCGCAGGCTTTAATATCCGCGCGCGCCTGGGTTAAGGGTTTTCCCGTGTCCAGGCACTCTAACGCCGATAGATGCTCATGGTTGGCCTCAATGGCATCAGCAAAGCTAAATAGCCAGGTACTGCGCTGGCGGGCACTCCAGTGAGCCCACTCCCCCAGTTCACCAGAAAAGGCGCGCCGCGCCGCGGTGACGGCATCATCAATGTGCTCGGGCGTGCAGCGGGCAATGTGCGCAACGACGTCGCCACGGGCGGGCGCCTCTACCGGTAGTGTCGCGCCGGTATCAATCCAGGTATTGCCTATCAGCGCCGTCTGGGGTGGAAATTCGGGAAAATCAATCATCAACAAACTCCTAGCCATACAATAGGTTAACCAGGCCCATGGAGATCCAGGGCATATAGGTAATTGCCATCAGACACGTCAGCACCACCAGCACAAAGCGCACCAGCCAGGGCAGCATCTGATCAATGGAAATCTTCGCCACTGCACAGGCGGCAAACAGGTTTACGCCCAGCGGCGGAGTAATCATTCCCAGGGCCAGATTGACCACCATGATTAGCCCGAAATGCACTGGGTGAACGCCAAACTGCATGGCAATCGGGGTTAGGATCGGGGCCAGTACCAGGATGGCTGCACCGGTCTCAATAAACATTCCCACCACAAGCAACAGGGCGTTAACGGCCAGCAAAAAAGCCCAGGGGCTTTCGAACATGGCGGTGACCCCAGCGGCGACTTGGGCGGGAAGACCGGAGCGGCTGATCAGAAAGCTAAACAGAGCGGCCGCTGAGATAATCAGCATTACCGCGGCGGTAGACACAACACTTTGACGCAGCACGGGCATCAGGTCGGCAAGCTTAAGCTCACGGTAACAAGCGCCGACGACCAAGGCATAAAACACCGCCACTGCCGAGGCCTCAGTAGGGGTAAAAATCCCGCCATAGATGCCGCCGATGACCACCACCGGCATCAGCATCGCCGCCCAGGCACGCTGGAAGGCCGTCGTGAAGCGGGTACGGTCATACGGTCATTGCGATCTTGAAGACCAAAACCGCGCAGCTTGCAGAAAATATACACAAACACCAGCAGCGCACCGCCGACCAACAACCCTGGACCAATGCCTGCAATGAACAGCTGACCAATCGAGGTATTGGTACTTACCCCAAATAGAATCAAGGGAATAGAGGGCGGAATCAGCACCCCCAGCTCTGCCGATGAAGCCTGGATGGAGGCGGCCAAGGGTTTGGGGTAACCGTGCTTGACCATTGCTGGAATAAGGATCGCACCGATAGCAAAGGTCGTCGCCACACTGGAGCCTGACACTGCCGCAAACATCATGCAGGTCAGCACGCAGGTCATCGCCAACCCGCCCTGAACACCGCCCACGATTGACTTGGCCAGATCAACCAGTCGGCTAGAGATACCACCGGCTGCCATCAGGTTGCCCGCCAAGATGAAAAAAGGAATCGCCATCAGCGGGAAGTTATCCAGCCCTACAAACAGCTGTTGGGGCACCATCATCAAAGGAAAACGCGAGAAAAACTCGATACCAATTATCGATGCCAGCAGAATAGAGATCGCGATCGGCACGCCGGTGGCGAACAAAATCAATAGCGACAGACCAATGGCAAGGTTCATAAGCGAGACTCTTTATGCGTAGTAACGGAAATCGCAGATGAACTCCCGTCGGGCTGGGCAGCGGACGTGGCGATCTCCTCTGGCTCCGCTGCCTCGTCGTGCATCGGCCCCAGAGGCTCAAGACCACAGCTTTGGGCCAGCAGCCGCGCAATAACGGCCAGCATCGCGAAGGCGCTGCCTACGGGAATAGCTGCATATGCCCAGGACATCGAGACCTCGAGTGCGGACAGCGTCTGATTGCTAACCCGCTGGGTCATCTGGATGCCGTAGAACACCAATACAAAGAGCACCAGAAGACAGCACAGGCCGATAAACCATTCAAGCGCCAGCAGGGTGGGCTTGGGCACAAGCTTGTAGATAACCTCTACGGCCATCATAAAGCCGCCGCGGAACGTGGCGGCTGCGGCCATAAACACGCACCAGATCATCGTCGCCCGTGACAGCGTCTCCGACCACGTCGAGGGCGCATTGAAGATAAATCGTGTAAGCACTTGATAGAACCCCAACGACACTGAAACGATCAACATCAAAATAGCGATCGCCAGCGCCAGCCGAGTCAACACATGCTCGACACGCAGAAACCAGGACACCATAAATCACCTCATCCCGTCAGGTTATGGGAAAGTGGCGCCCAAAGGCGCCACGGGATGGGCTCAGCAGCTACTGTTACGAATGCGCTCTAACATCTCATCGCCATACTGCTCAATAAAATCAGCATGCACGGCTTCTACCGCTTCTTGGAACGGTGCTGGATCAATATTATCCGTGACCGTCATACCCTGCTCTTGTAGGAAAGCCACGCCCTCCTCTTCCAAACGTGACACCTCAGCGCGGGTAGCTTCAGTAGCGGCTTGAGCGGCCTCATTAAACCATTCACGCTCCTCCTCGCTCAGCCCATCAATTAGCACCGGTGAGCCGAGCACAATGGCAGGTGAATAAACGTGCCCGGTCAGCGATAGCTGATCCTGCACCTCATAGAGGTTCGCAGCCACAATCACCGTAATGGGGTTTTCTTGGCCATCCACCGTGCCTTGTTGCAAGGCAGTAAACAGCTCCGGCATCGCCATAGGCGTTGGGCTTGCCCCTAACCCTTCAAAGGCCTGCTGGTGAATACGGTTTTCCATAGTACGAATTTTCAGGCCACGTACATCTTCAGGCGTGTCGATAGCTTTTTGGCTATTGGTAATGTGGCGAAAGCCATTTTCCGACCAGGACAGGCCGACCAGGTCATGGTCACCCATCTTATCGAGCAGTTCCTGGCCAATCTCGCCATCAAGTACGCAGCGGGCTTGTTCGTAACTGGTGAACAAAAACGGTAGGTCGAGAACATACGTCTCTGGGACAAAGTTACCCAATGGCCCGGAGGAAGTAATCACTATATCGACGGTGCCTATTTGCAGCCCCTCGATCATGGCCCGCTCCCCACCGAGCGAGCCGCTAGGGTGATCCGTTACGGTAAAAGCCCCATCAGAGAGATCTTCGAGGGTTTCTTTAAATGCCCGCGAACCGGCGCCATAGTGAGAGTCACTGGAGATAGCGTAGCCCACACTTACCTCTGTGGCGGCCTGAGCCTGAAATGCCAGGCCCGCCAGGGCAAGCGTAGTAGCGGTGCCGATGGCGGTCGCAAGCGTACGCCGAGCGAAACGAATGGTCATGGTAATACTCCTAATTGTATTTATTGGTAAGAACGATGGGGAGTAGTAGCCCCTTATTGCTCGCCCGCTAGGCAGGCGAAGATCCATTAACGATGCTCTGCTACATAGGCATCGATAATCTGTTTGAAGTCCCGGTCCCCGACAAAACCCAGTTGGTTCGCTTTAGCCGTTTCAAAGCGCGCGGGCCAGCTTGCCACCAAGGGTTCGATGCGTGGGTCTGGTTCATGCCGTACACGCGCCACCGCTTCATCGCCCGCCACCTCGCGCAATGCCTCAAGCATTTCGGAAACATCGGTCGTGATACCCGGCAAAATAAAAGCGCGAAACTTACCCAACGCTTCTTCCTGCACTTCGGCGCCATGTATCAACGCGTCGATCACCTTATCCGGCGACATCACGAAAAGCGCCTGATCCAACGGTACGGGGCAAATGGCTTCCTCACCGTTTAAGGGCTCGCGCAGAATACTGGACGCAAAGCTCGACGCCGCGGCGTTAGGTCGCCCAGGGCGAATCACAATAGTCGGCAAACGCAGCACCCTGCCGTCAATCAGACCGCGTCGGCTGTAGTCATTGATGAGAAGCTCACACATCGCTTTTTGCGTGCCATAGGATGTTTGCGGCTGTGAAGCCGTCATGTCATCCAGCACATCGGGTAGATCCCCGCCGTAAGCTGCCACGGAGCTTGCCATGACCAGGCGCGTCTTATTCAACTGCCGGGCACGGCAACCTTCCAGCAGGACGCGAGTGGCATCAAAATTGACCGCCATCCCCAAATCCAGATCGGCCTCCGCTGCGGAGCTTACGACCGCAGCCAGGTGGAAGATGACATCGGGCTTTCGATCAAGCGCACTACCCAGCGCATCTGGAGCAGTAATATCTACAGCATCGTTACGGATTGTTATATCAGGCGCGTCGGGTACGGCAGCCTGGGTTTGATCGACCAGGGTCAAGTGGGTGATCGGCTGACCGCACAGCTCTTTACGGTTGATCAGACGATGTAAAAGGCGCTGTCCCAGAAAACCGGCGGCGCCCGTGATTAAGATATGCATGATTCAGGTGTCCTCGCTTTAATTGTTGGTTGTTAGCGTTTAAGACCATGTTTGGCTACTCACTCATGTGCGAAGCCCGTAATGTCGCCCCCAGCCCAAACCTTGGCGCGTATCGCCAGCCGGCCTGTATTCGCAGCCAACCCAACCGCTATAGCCCAGCGCTTCAAGCCTGGTAAATAACGCCGGATAGTTGACCTCGCCAACATCGGGCTCGTGCCGTTCCGGCGCTCCCGCCACCTGAATATGGCCGATAGCGCTAAACTGGTGCTCAAGGTGGCGGATGAGATCCCCTTCCATAATCTGGCAATGATAGAGATCAAACTGCAGCTTCAGATTACTCGCCCCCAGCGCTTTCAATACCGCCATGGCTTGCGCCTGTCTTGATAAGAAGTAATGGGGCATATCGCGGGTATTGATAGGCTCGATCAATATGTCCTTGCCCAGTTTGGCGGCCTCAGTAGTGGCGTAGCGCAGGTTACGCAGATAGGTAGCCTGATGATCGGCCTGGGTCGTCGCATCGCTACCTTCAGGCAGCAAGCCCGCCATGGCGTGAACGTGTGGGCAGTTGAGCATCTCGGCATAACGTAGCGCCTCGATGACCGAATCACGAAACTCAGCTTCGCGCCCAGGCAGGCTGGCAAGGCCTCGCTCACCGGCGTCCCAATCCCCCGGCGGCAAGTTGAAGAGCACTTGCGTTAAGTGTGTTTCATCAAGTGCCTGGCGCAGCTCTCGAGCGCTATAGGCGTAGGGAAACAGGTATTCGACCCCTTTAAACCCCGCATCAGCCGCCGCCGAAAAACGGTCCATAAAATCGTGCTCGTTAAACAGCATGCTAAGGTTGGCGGCTAATCGAATCATGGTGTATCGATACCTCTTTGTTTTTATCTTTAGCTGTAATGGTCTCGCCAATCGGACAGGAGTGCGATGTCAAGGCTACCCTACCGCATCAGCCTCTTGGCGCCTCCTATGACACGCCGATCATCTGAAGACAGCGCATACCGCCACGTACAAGGTTATTGGCAAGATCCGTTGCCCCGGGTAAAGTCGTCGGCGATAGCTCCAAGGGCTATCGTTTCAAGGGCTATCGTTTCAAGGGCTCTGCTCCGTGCTCATGCTTAGGTTCCCTGAGCATCGTTAGCCGCTTCAGGCAACGTAATACCTGATAGCCGCTGATAGACTTTGATAACCGCAGAATCATCCTCTCGACCGAAGCCTGCCCCACTGGCCGAGGTAAACTGCTGCAACGCGCTGGCGGCAACCGGCGTTGCCATCGAAAGCTCGCGCCCGGTCTGGTGCACAATATTGAGATCTTTGATAAAGATATCTACGGCCGAAAGCGGCGTGTAGTCACCTTTAAGAATGTGGGGCACGCGATTTTCGAACATCCAGGAATTGCCCGCCGAGTGAGTAATCACCTCAAAGATAACCTCGGGATCAAGCCCCATCCGAATACCCAACGCCATGGCTTCAGCGGCGGTCGCGATATGTACGCCTGCCAACAGCTGATTGACCAGCTTCATACTGGAGCCCACGCCGGGGTCATCGCCCAGGCGATAAACCTTGGCGGCCATGCCATCAAGCACGTCACTTGCGTAGCTAAATGCCTCCGCGGCGCCCGATGCCATCACTGATAGCTCACCGCTTTTGGCTTTTGCAGCACCGCCGCTAATCGGTGCGTCCAGCATCATCAATCCCTCTGCCGCCAAGCGCTCGCCCAGCTGTTTCGCCTGACTGGGCGCCACCGTGGCGCACTGCAAGATCAGGCTGCCTGGCGCTAGATGCTCAACGACGCCCTGCTCACCAAACAGCACCTGCTCAACCTGGCTACCGTTGACGACCACTACCAGCACAATATGACAGTGAGCGAGCTCCAAAGGGGTTGCCACACTCTTGCCCCCTGCCGCGACAAAAGCATCGCGTGACCCAGCAGCAATATCACATCCAGTCACGTTAAATCCCTGGTGATGTAAGGTAGTAGCGGTGCCCATCCCCATCGCACCCAAGCCAATAACGCCTACTTGAAGTGATTGCTTATCGTGTTGACTCACCGGTCGACACCTCGCTTTTGTTGTATGAATTGCTGGCGTTGCGATGCCTTACTTTTCCCTTGAATCTGTTCTGATCGTTGACCTTAACAAGGAAAATGGTAGCGCTGTCATGATAGCGCTACCATTACTTCTAGATTACTCTCAGCTTATCGACAAGTTGAACATCAAGGACGTGTGACTAATGTCTAAAGACCTCCCGGCCGCTAACAAGTCACGCCGTCGCTCCGATCAAATCACGCTCAGCCAGGTGGCGCAGGCCGCAGGGGTTTCCCCGATTACGGCATCTCGAGCACTGAACCACCCTGACAAAGTAAGCAACAGTACCCGTCAAAGCGTTTTGGAAAGCGTAGAGCGCCTGGGCTATGTGCCCAACCTGATAGCGGGAAGCCTGGCGTCTTCACGCTCTCGGCTGATTGCCGTCATCGTGCCATCGCTGATCAACAGCGTATTTGTGGAAGTCATCAAAGGCCTGCAGGAAACGCTGGAAGCGCAGGGATATCAGATCCTGCTCGGCAATACTGATTACGATCTGGACCGTGAGTATCAGTTGGTGCGTACGTTTTTAGGCTGGTCATGTTCGGCCCTGGTCACCGCCGGGCTACGCCATAACGATGCATGTCATACGCTCTTAGCCAACTGGGGCCATCCGATCATGGAAGTGATGGAGCTTGGTAACGGCATAGATCTTAACGTTGGGCTGGATCATGTGGCTGCCGGTCGCTGCATGGCCAGCCACCTTGTCGATAGAGGCTACCAGCGAATGGTGTATGTTGGCGCGCGGCTCTCCCATGATTATCGCGCGGGAATGCGCTATGAGGGGCACAAAGCGGTGCTGAAGGCCAAGGGACTGGAGGCCCTCTTGTTAGAAATGGACACGCTGGGCACCCTACAGGCGGGGGCAGAAAGTCTGGCCCAAGTGTTGCAGCACTATCCTGCTACTCAGGCCATCCATTTTGCCAACGACGACCTTGCCGCAGGTGCCCTGCTGGCCGCCCAGCGCCAGGGCCTCCAGGTGCCTGGCGATATCGCCATTGCGGGCTTCAACGGCTTACCGCTAGGTCAACATATCACCCCAAAACTTACTACTATCCTCTCTCCACGCGAAGACATGGGCCGCCTGGCCGCGCAAGAACTCATTCGCAGGTTAAGCGGCAAAAGCGTTTACCGCCGCCAGCACGACGTGAACTTTACGCTTCAGGTGGGCGAGAGTACGTAGGCTGGCCCCTTGCTGGCCTGGGCCGATGTTACCGCTGCAATGATAGGTAGCGATGTGTCATCCGTGTCCGCTCAGCAGCGCGTGGCGTTCAATCCAACCAGCCTATAAACTCAACAGAGCGAGCCGCCGAGAGTTTGCAATTTTATTGCCTTCAACACCTAGTTTCCAAAAAGGACGGACGCTATGCGCGATGACGAAAAATATACCAATAACGAAGAGCTCCTGCTTCACCTTCAAAAGCTTTTAGACATCCCAGAAACAGCAGCTCTACACGAGTTTTTCACTGAACTCGATACGTTAGACATTGCGCGAACACTTGAATCCTTCCCGGCCAAAACACGCGATTTTCTTTGGGAGTTTATTCCAGACGAGGTGATCGGCGAGGTTCTCGCGGAAGTTGACGAAGATATTCGTGCCGACTATATCGAAGATTTATCGGCCAGTGACGTTGAGCAAATTGTTAAAGGCCTGGATGCTCAAGAGGTTGCAGAAGTACTGGACGTTGCTGATGAGTCCATAAAAACCAGCGTCTACGCAAGCCTCGATCAAGAGATTCGCGCCCAGGTCGAAAATCTTCATGCCTATGAGGATGATGTAGTGGGTCGTTATATGGACCCAGAAACCGTTAACGTAAAACAAGGCGTGTCGTTGGAAGCTGTGCAACGCTATATCCGAATTCATCATTTGCTTGACGATGAGTCGCAGCAGATCATGATCACCGATAAGGATAAGCGGTTACTAGGCACCTTAACCCTCATTGATTTAATCAAGCAGCCGCAGGATGCCGTGGTTGATGATTACATAAATGATTTTTTTACCCTTAATGACCAAATGAAAGTCAGCGATGCGGCGGCGCTGCTGCGCTCCAAAGAACTTCACTTTGTACCCGTATGCGATAGCGACGGCTTACTGGTCGGACAGCTAAACGCCGCTGACGTATTAGAAATCACCCAGGATGATGCCGACCTAACGCTCAAGCATATGTCAGGCGTCAGTGATGAAGAGGAAGTGTTTACCCCGATTATGCGCAGTGCTAAAAGCCGAGGCATTTGGCTGGGTATTAATTTATTGACCGCTTTTTTAGCAGCGTTTGTTATCGGGCAATTTGAAGCTGTGCTGGAACAAATTGTGGCCCTGGCCATTTTGATGCCGGTAGTCGCAAGCATGGGAGGTATTGCTGGTAGTCAGACGCTTACCGTTGTTATACGCGGTTTAGCGCTGGGCCAGCTCGCAGGTAACAATAAACGCTGGCTCTACAATAAAGAGCTATGGGTAGGCATGTGTAATGGCCTGGTTTGGGCATTAGTGGTCGGGCTAATTGCCTATGTTTGGTTTAGCGACCCTCTGATCACGCTGGTGATAACCCTGGCAATTTTTATCAACATGAGTCTGGCTAACATCGCAGGCGTACTGGTCCCCCTAGTCTTGAAAAGACTTCAGATTGACCCCGCTTTATCGGGTGCAGTGATCTTGACGACCGTAACCGATGTGGTTGGTTTTCTATCCTTTTTGGGGCTCGCCACGTTGATTATACTGTGAGAGTAGCTTACCAAGAAGGTAGGTGGGATACAGACCTATTCGCCTGCTAGTATTTATCTCGCACATACCTCAACGTGATTGAAAACCCTGCATAATGCAGGGTTTTTCACATTAAATGCTGTACTTTTCCGCGACTGCCAAGGAATTGCCGTGCTCCCTGATTACTCCACTATCGCTTGGCTGTTAATCGTATTTTCCGTTTACTTAACAGGTGTTTCCAAAGGGGGCTTTGCCGGTGGTTTCGGCACACTCTCGGTACCGCTGATGGCACTGGCGATCAGCCCCACCCAGGCGGCTGGCCTTCTGCTGCCATTGCTGCTAGTAATGGATGTGTTTGCGGTAAAGGCGTGGTGGGGCAAGCATGATATGGCCGAAGTATGGCGATTTTTGCCGGGCCTACTGGTTGGCGTAGCGGTGGGCACGCTGCTATTTGACCGTCTGAGCGAACAGGGAATACGCCTGGTGCTTGGGGGGATATCGCTGTTGTTTGCCACCTATATGCTGTTCAAGCCAGTGGCCAAAAAGCCCATTTCCACCCGCTGGGCGCTGCCTGCCGCCAGCGTATGTGGTTTTACCAGCTTTATTGCTCATGCCGGTGCCCCACCGTTGAATCTTTACCTGCTGCCACGCAAGCTCCCCAAAGAGACGTTTATTGCCACCTGCGCCGTCTCATTTGCGGTAGTTAATGCGATCAAACTAGGTCCGTATCTGTGGCTGGGAGAGGTAAACGTCACCAGCGCCTGGGCCTCACTACTGCTGGTACCTATCGCCTGGATCGGCGTACGTAACGGCTTTTGGCTGCAAAGCCGCGTTAATGAAAAGCTGTTTTATCGGCTGGTCATTCTTGCGATGTTTTTGGTGGGAGGCAACTTGGTTTGGCAGGCCATATTTTAATGAGCCGGTACAATACTAGTTATCGTTTTTAGCGTAAAACGAACATGCTCGCCGTTAACCACGGAGTTTCAATCTTCCTTAACGTTAACTATTATCTCGGTATTCTTTGCCTTTACAGAAGACGTTAACGCTTAGGAAGTATATGATATTGGATCAATATTATTACCGCCCGCTACGCTGACAGCGAATGAGGAGACCACATGACGGGCCTATCATCCCCAAGCGATTCGCTTTATATGGCACTCACCAACGAGCTGCCAGCTTTTTTGAGTAAGTCGCTTTTGCAATGTAAAAGCCTGCCTGCTTTACCGTCTGTTGCGCTTCGGGTACTTGATATAGCCCGCTCCTCTCGAGCAACTTTAAATGATTACGCCAAGGCAATTGAGCACGACCCTGCGCTTACTATGCGCCTGGTTGCACTGGCGAACAGCGCCTATTACGCGCGCGCCTCAACTTCCATCCATACCTGTATAGAAGCCATGCAACGCTTGGGTTTAAATGCCACGTTGGCAGTGGTGCTGGGCTTTACCCTGTTTCAATATGCCCAAGGAGGCACTTATCGTAACCGGACGTGGCAGCGGGCTATCACTTCAGCCCTGGTAGCCCGTTATCTAGCTGAGCAGCTATGTCCTGACAAAAGTGGCAGTACATTTACCCTGGCGTTATTACAAGATATTGGCATATTGGCGCTGCAAGCCGCTTACCCTGAGGAAGCGGAAGCGTTATACGCAGATACTGCGCTATCGCATGGTGAAATAACATTGTCAGAGCAGGCATATTTTGGCTGTGACCATACGCTGGTTGGCGCATGGCTGGCAGCCAAGTGGGGGATGCCCGACCATACTGTTATGACCATACGCCAAAGCCATGAAAGCTTTCTATTGAACGACAAAGCGTTACTCTGTATTCGCTTGTCGGGGCCAATTGCTGATGCCTGGTTATCAAGAAGCCCAGCGTCGCAGCTAGCTGCAGTGCTTTATCAGTTAAAGACGGTTAGCTATATCAGTGCATTGAAAATTGATGAAGTGTTGCATAATGTTCAACAGCAAACTGACATACTTGCCAATGCGTTGAATATGACTACGTCCGTCGAGGTCGATAGCATGACCCTGTTGGCGGAAGCTCACCAGTTGCTCTTCCAACATACGCTAATGCTGAGTTCCCAACTAGAAGATCAAAAACAAGCCCTAGCCTCTTTACGCTACCCTGATGAAAATCAAAAAGAGCATAGTCGGTGGGATGCCTCTCTCAAGGGCCAGCGTTCAGGCTTAATCCGAAGGCCGAAAAACAAATAGCCGTATCCCCTTAAGCTTATTCACCAACAGACCGCGCGATCGCGGCCTGTCAGGTTAACTATTCATCGCATAAGGCAGATAAAGCGCTATCGCGGGGAAAGCATGCATCAAGGCAATCGCCAACAGCATCAGTAGGAAAAAAGGCAGCGTCGCGCGCGTAATGGTTAAAATATCCTTGCCGGTCAGGCCCTGAATAACAAACAGGTTAAAGCCCACAGGCGGGGTGATTTGCGACATTTCCACCACAACCACCAGATAAATACCAAACCAGATAAGGTCGAACCCCGCAGCGCTGACCACCGGCATGATAATCGCGGTCACCAGCAAAATAAGTGAAATGCCGTCTAAAAAGCAGCCCATAATCAGCAAGAGCACGGTCAGGGCGATGAGCAGCATGGTGGGTGATAATCCCATTTCACCAATCGCGCGGGCCAACTGCATGGGCACTTGGGTAAAGCCCATCGCGGAGGTAAGAAACGAGGCGCCGGCAATAATAAACGCGATCATGCACGCCGTGCGAATAGCCGCGAATAGTGAGCTTTTAAATATCTGGCTCGTAAAGTGACCGTTCCAGCGGGCAATCGCCATGGATAGTACGACCCCGACCGCCGCGGCTTCGGTGGGTGATGCAAGCCCGCCGTAGATCGAGATGATGATACCGCCAATCAACAGTAGAATTGGCATTAACGCCCATGTGTTACGCAGCTTCTCAGCGAAGCTCATGTCAGACTCATCTTCGCCGGTAAGGCCTTCTCGATTACCTTTAATCAATGCCCAGAGTATGAGGTAGGCCATAAACATCGCCAGAATCATCAGGCCTGGGCCCACGCCCGCCATAAATAGTCGTGAAATCGATTGCTCGGTCACGACACCGTAAACAATCAGCATGATGGAGGGCGGGATCAGCAGGCCTAACGTCGAGGCACTCGCCAACGTACCAATAGCCATATTGCTGTCATAGCCGCGGCGTTCAAGCTCCGGCAGAGTCATTTTACCCACGGTGGCGCAAGTAGCGGCAGATGAGCCACACACCGCTGCAAACATACCGCTACCGATAATATTAGTATGCAGCAAACGCCCAGGTAAGCGGTTAAGCCAGGGCGAAAGCCCGCGAAACATATTATCCGCAAGCCCAGAGCGGAACAGGATCTCGCCCATCCAGATAAACATCGGCAGCGCCGTTAAATCCCATCCATAGCTCGCCCCCCAAAAATCAGATGCAAGAATCGGCCCTGGGTCAAACGAGCTAAAAAATGCCAGCGCTACCCACGCGGTACCGATTAGGGCAAAAGCGATCCACACGCCCCCGCCCAGCAAAAGCAATAACGTAAAAATCGTTGCCAAACTGAGTGTTAACACAAGGTCTTCTCCAACATAACGTGGCCAAGCAGTGCTGGCAGAGAGTTAGTGCATTTCGCTGTCATCGGTGGACATCGCTTCGCGAAAACTAGATGGGTCACGCGTTGCTATCCGCAGTGCAATAATCAGCGCCTCGATAAGAGCCAGGCTAAGTAGTCCTACGCTGATGACCAGGACGCCTTGAGGTATCCATAACGGTATGGATAAAAAACCCGATGAGACATCGTTGTATTGAAGGCTTTCTCTTGCCAACCCAATCAGGCCATAACCGAGTATCAAGCTAATCGCTAAAGCAATCAGCAGACCGGCCACTTCAAACCACACCCGAATGGCGGAAGGCAGCCGTGAAATCAAAAGCGTCACGCGAATATGAGCGTGATGCACAAAGGTATATGCCAAGCCCAGGAAGGTGGCGCCCACCAATAAATAGGCCGCCATCTCGGAAACACCGGTAATACTGATGCCGAGGCGGTTTAGCCCTACCAGTATCAACAGCGCATCGATGGCTCGAAAAGCTACCTGCAGTGCAATGAGGGCACAAATCGCGATCATACACACCGCGGCACCCCAAGCACCTAGACGGTAGAGTCTGTCGAATTTAAACGTCATGTTCGTTATCTCACCGAGCGCGTGGGTAAAAAGAGGCGGCCAATGCCGCCTCCGTAAAGGGCTTATGCCGTTTAGTTGCCTTGCTGCTCCCGGTAACCTTCCAAGGCAGCTTCTGCTTCGTCATCAGCACGGCTCAGCCAATCCTGAAAGAGCTTGTCGCCCGCATCCTGAAGAGCCGCGGCGACTTCTTCATTCGGGGTCGATACGGCGATGCCGTTCTCTTCAAGTGCAGCGAGGCTCGCATCGTTATCGTCACGACTCATCTGCCAGCCGCGCTCTTCAGCGCGTTCAGCCGCTTCCATCAAGGCGTCCTGAGTCGCCTCATCCAGACGATCAAAACTGCGCTGGCTGATAAACACGATGTTTTTCGGAAGCCATAAGTTGGCGTCGGTGTAATAGGACACATAGTCCCACGCCGTCATGGAATTACCCGTAGAGCTTGACGTGATCATGGCGTCTACACGGCCGGTACTGAACGCAGTGGGGATGTCTGACTCTTCGGTTTCGGTGGGGCTACCGCCGAGGTTATCCACAAACCGTTGGGTATTGATATTAGGCGCCCGCACTCGTAAACCTTCAAACTGCGCAGGGTCTGTCAGCTCATTGGCGGTATAAATTCCCTGCGCTGGCCAAGCAACGGCGTAAAGCGGAATCAAGCCTTCGTAGGCAAATAGTTCCGTAATCATAGGCTTAGTGGCTTGCCATAGCGCGTAAGCATCATCGTAACTGCCGGCCACGCCGGGCAGCGTATCCACCTCAAAAATCGGGTCGTCGTTGGATAGCACCGACATGAAAACTTCACCAGCATCAATCGTGCCACGGCGTACCGACGGCTTGATTTCGCCGTGGGAGACGAGCGAGCCACCGCTATGCACGGTGATGGTCAGTTCGCCATCGGTTGCTTCAGCAACATCTTCAGCAAACTGCTTAGTATTTTTGGTGTGAAAGCTGGCATCACCGTAGGGTGTTGCCATGTTCCATTCAGCCGCTTGGGCAGAAGCTGTCGCTGCCAAGCCATAGGCGGTGGCAAACAGTAGGGGGGTCGCAATGCGCATACGCATGGAATAAGTCCTCTTATTCATATTAGTGGAGTGGTTACGTTGGGAGTGGTTACGGGGGCACCCGGTTGAATCCAGTGCCCAGAAAATAACGCATTGGTCATCTCGACACGGCGTTCCTGCGCGTAGGCACAGGCCGTTTTTTGGGCTAAACGGCCAACGCCTCGACAAAAGCGGGGATGATTGGCACGACGCCATATCACATCATAGTTCATCGCCGGTAGCGGCACCGGTAACGCCAGACGCAAAAGCTCGCCACGCCGCCACTCATCAAGCACCGTGGCTACCGGCAGCGCACCAATGCCCAAGCCTTCCATCGTCATGCGCGCAATGGTCATCAGGGTGCTAACGCTATGAATACGCGGGCTGGTAACGCCCTGCTCGGCCAGATACTGGACCAGCTCTTCGTAGGGTCGAGCCAACTTGCCAAACGAAATAAACGGCAGCTTTTTGCACCAAGTCTCAGCGTTCTCACTGAGCATCTCTGCATGGCGTGGAGATACGAACATGCCCATTTCGTACGGGCTTAACGCTTCGTATTCGATCTGCTTGGACGGTAGGTAGCCATTCATTGCCAGTAAAATATCCAGCTCGTTATTCATCAGCCGCTCGTTGAGCGCCGGCGAGTAATCCACCGTAAGCTCGATGGTTAACCGCGGATAACGTTCGGTGAGTTGACGCATGAACTCAGGGAACCAGCTGTGAGCAATAGTTTCGATAGTGCCTAACCGAAGAGGTGCCGAATAATCCTCTTCACTGTCGAAGAGTTTCATGGCTTCATCGCGCTGGCTAAGCATGCGCTCGGCATGCAGGAAAAATTCACGCCCGCGCATTGTAGGTTGCACCGGGCGGGCGGAGCGCTCAAGCAGCAGCTCGCCTACCGTTGCCTCTAGGCGCGAGATACGCTCTGAGACCGATGGTTGGGTCAAATGTAGGCGCACGGCTGCCTTACGAAAAGACCCTAACTTGACGGCCCAAACAAAGGCTTCAAGTTCTTTGAAATCGAGCATAATGTTGCCTAATCCACACATACAATGACCAACAGACACCGACGCTGCCTATCGAAGCGCATCGACTCACAAAGCAGACGTCTGGCCCGCAGAGCGAGCTATCCCTGCAATGTAATTTCAAGTTCAACGCTGACAGTAAACCGCCCCGTTGATGGTGCGTGGCTGGCAAGTGCATGATTCACTCCGGAAAACGCTTTTTTATCGACCTGTTATTGTGGGTAGCTTAGGTCAAACACGCGCTTTTCTTTATTTTATATCGAGTGCTTTTATTTAGTTGATAATAGCATTACTCCCTATCGTCAACTATTTTTCTAAGAAATAACAATACGATAGAAGATGCCGATATTAAGTATCGTGAAAAACGATTGGCAAGTGAAAGAGCCTCTCCCCTATATTAGTTTGGTTTGAATAACGCATCCCAAATAACCCTCGTGATAATAATTGGAGTCGTTATGGTCATCCCCCTACTCAACTGCGACATGGGCGAAAGCTTCGGCAACTGGACACTTGGCCTTGATGCTGAGGTCATGCCTTACGTTGACTGTGCCAATATCGCCTGTGGTTACCACGCCTCCGACCCCCACGTTATGCGTCACACCGTGGCATTAGCGGCCCAGCATGGCGTGCGCATTGGTGCCCACCCAGGCTATCCCGACTTGATGGGTTTTGGGCGGCGCTCCATGGCCTGCTCGGCGGCTGAAGTCGAAGATATGATTCTTTATCAGGCGGGCGCGCTTGCCGGTATTTGTCGCGCCGAGGGTAGCGAACTTAGCTACATCAAGCCGCACGGCGCCATGTATAACGATATGGCTGCCAACCTTGAGCTGCTGGAAGGCGCAATGCGCGCCGTGCGAGCGTTTGACGCACGCCTTCCGCTGGTGGTGATGGCCACCGCCGATCCCGAGCCACACCGTGAACTAGCCGCTAAAATGGGCATCACGCTCTGGTTTGAGACCTTTGCCGACCGCGCCTATGAGGCCAACGGTCACTTGGCATCGCGCCGCTTGGCGGGTGCAGTTCATCACGACCAAGCGACTATCGTGGCCCAGGCCATTGCGCTGGCCAAGGGCGAAGCCTTGACCGCACGTGATGGCACAGCGCTTCATCTGCCCTGCGATACGCTCTGCGTGCATGGCGACAACCCCGAATCAATTGCGGCCGTACGGGCCATCCGTGATGCCTTCAAAGCGTTGGAGTCCGCGTGAAACTGCGTCTTGAAACCGCTGCCATGGATGCGCTGACAGTACGTCTGTTCGATGCGATCGACGAGCGCAACATGGCCTGGGTCATGGCGGCCGACACCGCCCTGCGTCACGCTTTTGGCGATGCGCTAATCGACCTTGTCCCCTCTTACACGACGTTGTTGATTCATTACGATTGTCGGGCCATGGACTTTGTCGAGGCCACGGCCCTTGCCCGCGAAGCGCTGAAAAACTTGCAGCCCGCTGATACCCAAAACGGCCAGTTGCATGAGATTCCGGTGTGGTACGACGAAAGCGTTGGCCCTGAGCTGCCACAGGTGGCCAAGCGCGCGGGGTTAAGCGTTGAACAGTTGATCGAGCGTCACTGCGGCCACGACTACAGCGTGTTCGCCCTTGGTTTTGCTCCTGGCTATGGGTTTATGGGGCTAGTGGATGAAAGCCTGACTACGCCACGCCTAAAGACACCACGACGTCGCGTAGCCGCCGGAAGCGTAGGCATCGCTGACCGGCAGACGGCCATCTACCCGCTGCTCTCACCCGGTGGCTGGAATATTCTGGGCCGCACGGCGGTTCCCCTATTCGAGTACGCCCGGCGCGGTGAGCCGCTATTTCGCCCCGGTGACAAAGTACGCTTCACGTCCATCTCCAGAGCTGAGTTTGAAGCCGCCGGCGGCGATACCACACCACTGGAGGAGCGCGCATGAGCCAGGGCAGCATGATCGTCAAACAGGCTGGACCGCTTGCCCTGATTCAGGACGCGGGGCGCTTCGGCGTGGGCCACCTGGGCGTTACCCAGAGTGGCGCTGCCGACTGGATCTCCTATCACTGGGCGAACTGGCTGCTAGGCAATCCGGCCAATAGTGCAGCGCTGGAAATCGTCATGGGCGGCAACCTGACATTAGAAGCCGACAGCGACGTCTGCCTTGCGCTGGCCGGGGCCGATCTCGATGCCCGCATCAACGGCGAGCCGCTCGCCCCTAACGCGTGCTTTACTCTCAAAGCCGGGCAGTGCCTGACGTTTCGCCAGCCGCGCGTCGGGCTACGCGCTTATCTGGCATTTCCCGGCGGGCTGCAGGCCCCCGAGGTACTCGGTAGCCGTGCCTGTACCGCCCGGGAAATGATCGGTGGCCTGCATGAAGACGGCAAGCCACTGCAAACTGGCGATCAACTAAGCTGGCAAGGCGATGCGCCGTCTCCCCGCCAACTGCCTGACAATGCCGGTTTGCCCATGCCACAAAAGCGCTGCCAGCTTCCTCTGGTGCTGGGCTCCCAAGTAGCCCACTTTGCCGGGCGCAGCCTTTATCAGGCGTTCAACCAACCGTGGACGGTCGACCAACGCGCCGATCGTATGGGCATTCGGCTGACCGGCCAAGCGCTTAAAAGCAAATTGGAAGGCGTGGTTTCAGAAGGCATTCCCTTGGGCGCGGTACAAATCCCCCCCGATGGCCAGCCGATCGTCCTGATGAATGACCGCCAGACGATTGGCGGCTACCCACGTATCGGTGCACTCACCCCTAGTGCCTGCGCGCTGCTCTCCCAATGCCTACCCGGCACACAAGTCTGGCTGTATCCGGTAAGTGCTACCCAGGCTCAGGTTACTCACCGCCGCCAGTTGGCTGTGTGGGAGTAAACAACAATAGGCACCGAGCAGGTGCCTATTGAACAGTATGCTTTTCTAAACCATCCACAATCCGCTCAAACTGGATAACCTACACGGTCGCTTCCTTAGATAAAGGGGCATTAGCCAGAGCCCCCTTTTTACGTTCCAGCACTTCACTAATTGCGCTCAGGAATGCTTCCGCAGAGGCTGTATGCGGCGTGGTCAAAAGACTTACACCAACGAAGAGCACCGTCGCCACCACAATTCCCCAAATGCCGGCCGGCAAACCCAGCAGCGAATTACCCGTGGCATACATCACCAGCACGAACACACTGGTACCCAATACGCTTGCCAACGCACCGGCGGCGGTGCCTTGTTTCCAGTAAAAAGCCCCGATAATCGCCGGCACCATTGCTACCAGACCTGATGAAGCCGCGACAGAGAGCACGGCGATCAAATCCAGCTGTAGTTCGGCGAAGCCCAGTGCCAGCAAGGCAATAACCGGAACGACAATTTTGCCCATTAGCAACTGACGCTTTTCACTCACATTCGGTTTGGCGTTGGCAAAGACATCCCGGGACAGCATTGAGGCAAGGGTTAACATGATCGAATCGATCGTTGAAACAGCAGCGGCCATGATGCCGATCATAACAATGACACCCAACACTGGCGGTACAAAGTCAGAGGCCAAAAGCGTCGGTGTGGCGAGATCGGCACGCGCAAGATCGGGAAACGCCGCCAGTGCCGAGAAACCCCAGAGCACTGACACCAGCGTATAAATAAAGCCAAACACCAAAAATCCAATCAGCATCTGGCGCATAGCGGGCAACGACGCAGGCATGAACAGACGCTGGCTTACCTGCGGGTTGGAAAGGCTGAAAAAGAACCAGGGAATACTTAGCCCCAAAAAGGTAACCAGACTAAAAAGCCCTGGCCCTGGAACGGTCAAGGCAGCCGGATGCTCAGCCTCAAGCGTACCAAACAGACCGCTAAAACCACCCAGCCCTTGAATGACCAAAAAAGCGACCAGCGTTGAGGCGACAATCATCATCAGCGCTTGTAACGAGTCGGTCCACATCACCGAGCGAATACCGGCAATATAGGAAAAGAAAACGGCAATTACCGTCGCCATGACCACCCCAGTGGTGAACGTGATGGCGCCATCCGTCATACCTTCCAGAAGATAGCCCACTCCGGCCAACTGAACGGCAGAGTAAGGGATCAGAAAGATGCAGCTGGCAATCGCAACGGCCATGGCGACAGGCTTACTGTTATAGCGATGCCCAAGCATTTCACTTGGCGTTACAAAGCCAAATTTCTTCCCCACGGCCCAAAAGCGAGGCCCAAAGATAGCTACCAGGGAAACGCCTGCAAAATAAATAATTTCAAAGCCCAGCGCGCCGACGCCACCGGCGTAGGTTAGCCCCGCCAGCCCCACCATCATAAAAGCGCTATAGGTGGTTGCGCTGTAGCTAAGCGCCGAGACAAATCCGTTCATCTGCCGGTTACCCAGGAAATATCCCGACATACTGTTCGCAGCCCCCTGCCGCGAGAGAACCGCAATACCGACCGCTATCAGTAGGTAGAGGGCAATGGCCCCCCAGATCATCGCCTCAGTCACGATCGTGTTCCTTAAAATCCCGGGTAATAAAGATATTGAGTGCAATCACCACGAGCCCAGCGCACGCCCAGAAAAGAAAGCTGCCGTACCAGGCTGCGGTGTTTGTCAGAAGGGTGTAGGGCACTACGCAGCTGAGCAGTACCACTAGCCAAACGGTCATTATCCACTTGCCTCGTTTCACGATTCACCTTGGGTTGTCAAAGCTGGGAGAAGCATGTGCAGTGTCGCTATTAGCGCATGAATAATCATTTGTTTCTGCACGGTATGCACCGGTTAAAAACTAACATTTCATTCAAGTTGGCGCACAAACAGTCGTTATTAAGACGTACGCCAGTAACTAAAGCTGTTTCTGCGCCATAAAAAAAACACGCGCGCATTAGCATTGACCCTGACGGTCATCTTTCTATCTACTGAGGCTCTAAATGAGTAAGTTTTCCCATCTATCATTAACACAAAAATTGCTGAGTGCAGTCGCTCTTCCTTTACTGATTGTTGCCGTCATTCTCGGCGTTATTGTCAATCAGCAGCTCAACCAAGCTATCCCTGACCTGATCGACAATGCCGGTACACGGCAAGTTGAGGCACGTGCCGACGAGATAGGCCGCTGGATCAACGGCTACCGTAACTGGAATGCGGTGCTGGCCAAGGATGAGCGTCTCGCCGAAAACGTTCCTGTCGCCTCACACCTTGATTGGCTCGCCAAACGCTACCCGCCAGGCGGCACCATCGAATCTCTGTTCTTCTCCAATGCCTCGGGTGACACGATAACCCATGCGGGCGTGCCGTTAGATATCTCGGAACGTCCCTACTTCAAGACACTCATTTCTGAAAGCAGCCAGGATAGCCTGCTTGTCGACCCGGTGATCTCCATGGTCAGCGGGCTGCCAACGGCGTTAGTAGTCGATACCGTTTTCGATGGACGCGGCAACCGTGCAGGGCTTTTAGGTATCACCGTGTCCATGGCGGCGGTGTCTGATATTACCTCGGACATCAATGTCGGTGAAGGGAGTTACGGCTGGCTAATTGACAGCCAGGGTCAGGTCATTGCTCACCCGGTCGAAGAGTACCGCATGTCGCTGAACTATACCGACGCCGACCACACCCAGGGGTATCAGGGGCTGGATGCGCTGAGTCAGTCGATGCTCAGCGGCGCCCCCGGTTCCGGTGAAATCACCATGCCCAGTGGCGAACGTACCCGGCTCATGTGGAGTCCTGTGGAGGGTACCTCCTGGGTTGTCGGCGTGACCGTCCCGATGACCGCCTTTACCGCCGTAACCAACAGCTTGCTGAAGTCCTTGTTGTTGGCGGGCGGATTACTGCTGGTATTGTTACTGGTCGTTGTCGCCTATGCGGCACGCCGCTCGCTTGCGCCGATTAAGCATACGGCTAGTGCCATGGCCGATATTGCTCAGGGCAAGGGTGATTTGACCCGCCGTCTGGAGGTTAAATCACAAGATGAGATCGGTGATCTGGCACGCGGTTTCAATGCGTTCGTTGAGCGTATGCAGGGCACCCTTCAGGAAGTGCGCCATAACGCCCAAACGGTACTCGCTGGTGCCAGCGACATGGCGGATGGCACTCATGAGCTTTCCTCACGTACCGATCAGGCTGCGGCCAACATCCAGGAAACCTCCGCCTCTATGGAGGAGATCCACTCAACGGTGGCGCACACGTCGCAAGCGTCTGAGCAGGCCAATGGCCTGGCGATTGAAGCCGCAGGCGCTTCCAAACGCGGCACTGAATCCATGACCCAGATGGAAAGCAAGATGGGCGCGATCAGCGAGTCGTCCAACAAGATCAGCGATATTATCGGCCTGATCGACTCCATCGCCTTCCAAACCAATATCCTGGCGCTTAACGCCTCGGTCGAAGCCGCAAGAGCCGGTGAGCAGGGGCGCGGCTTTGCGGTAGTGGCCAACGAAGTACGTACGCTAGCCAGTCGCTCGGCAACTGCTGCTCAAGATATCCGCGCGCTGATCGATGTGTCGGTTAATCATGCCAAGGAAGGCAACCATATCGTTAAATCTGCCGCCCAGCAGATGCAGGAAATTCATCGCAGCATCACTCAGGTGTCTGACGTGATTGGTGAAATTACCGCTGGCGCCCGCGAGCAAACCGCAGGTATCGAACAGGTCAATACCGCCGTTGCGGAAATGGATACCATGACGCAGCAGAATGCTTCCATGGTTAGCCAGAATGCCTCCCTTGCCGCGCAGATGCGTAACAACGCCGAGCGTCTGGATCAGTTGATGAGCGAGTTTATTTTGGGCGATTCACAGCCGCTAGCTATCTCCACAAGCGCTACTCCTCCAGCAAGCAGCCCTCGCTTACCGGCCGCCTCCCCTGCGCCTTCAACGCTCAAGCCCAGAAAGGCCGTCGCCGAGCCCGAGTGGGAAGCGTTTTAAACCTTTTCTTTTGCCCTAAAAAGCCCGCATCTTTCGATGCGGGCAAGACTGGGTACATCAATAGTCGTTACTGCTCACGCGCCCTTTCTAGGGCGCGTAGCGTTACGCTAAATCAAAGCGGTCGGCGTTCATCACTTTTGTCCACGCGGCGATAAAGTCGCGGGCAAACTTCTCGACGTGATCATCCTGCGCATAAATTTCGGCATAGGCACGCAGAATCGAGTTGGAGCCAAACACCAGGTCAACGCGGCTGGCTGTCCACTTCACTTGACCGGTTTGGCGATCACGAATTTCATAGTGGTCGCCCGCCGGATGCCAGGTATTGGCCATATCCACCAGGTTGACGAAGAAGTCGTTGGTCAATGCGCCTTCGCGCTCGGTGAACACGCCGTGCCTGATGTTTGTGTGATTAGTGCCTACGTGGTTGGTGCCTAATACGCGCATGCCACCTACCAGTACGGTCATTTCCGCTGCGGTCAGGCCGAGCAGTTGAGTGCGGTCCAGCAGCATCTCTTCGGGGCTGACCACGTAGGTGTCTTTCTGCCAGTTGCGAAAGCCGTCGGCCAGAGGCTCAAGCACCTCGAACGACTCGGCGTCGGTCATTTCATCCGTTGCATCACCGCGGCCGGGGGCAAAGGGCACCGTGGCACTTAAGCCTGCGGCTTTTATCGCCTGTTCGATGCCCACATTGCCCGCCAGCACGATGGTATCGGCAAGGCTTGCGCCACTTGCCTGGGCGATGGGCTCAAGCACGGCCAGCACGCGGGCCAAGCGCTCGGGCTCGTTGCCCTCCCACTGGTTTTGCGGTGCCAAGCGGATACGTGCGCCGTTGGCGCCGCCGCGCATGTCAGAGCCACGATAAGTGCGTGCGCTGTCCCAGGCAGTGTTGACCATATCGCTGATGCTCAGGCCGCTGGCGATGATGCGTGCTTTCAGGGCGTCAACGTCGTAGTCGGCCGGCCCTGCGGGCACCGGGTCTTGCCAGATCAGGTCTTCCTGGGGTACGTCCGGGCCTGCGTAGCGCACTTTTGGGCCCATGTCGCGGTGAGTCAGCTTGAACCAGGCGCGGGCGAAGACATCATCAAAGTACGCCGGGTCCGCCATGAAGCGCTGGCAGATGGCGTTGTAAATTGGGTCGACCTTTATGGCCATATCGGCATCGGTCATGATCGGCATGCAGCGGATGGAAGGATCTTCCACGTCTACCGGCATGTCCTCTTCTTTAATGTCGACAGGTTCCCACTGCGAAGCACCGGCGGGGGATTTTCTCAGCGCCCATTCGTGGCCAAACAGCATCTCGAAGTAGCCCATGTCCCACTGTGTCGGGTTCTTGGTCCAGGCGCCTTCAATACCGCTTACCAGAGTGTCACGGCCAATGCCACAGCCTTTGGTTTTCATCCAGCCAAGGCCCTGAAGCTCGGGGCCAGCCGCTTCGGGCTCCGGGCTTAGATCGCCGGGCGTGCCGTTACCGTGGCACTTGCCGATGGTGTGGCCACCAGCAGTCAGAGCTACCGTTTCCTCATCGTTCATCGCCATGCGCTTGAAGGTTTCACGCACTTGAGCGGCGGTCTTGAGCGGGTCGGACTGGCCGTTCACGCCTTCCGGGTTCACGTAGATCAGGCCCATCTGCACGGCGGCAAGCGGGTTATGCATGGTGTCGGGCTTTGCTACGTCGCCGTAGCGGCTGTCGGAAGGCGCCAGCCACTCTTTTTCAGCGCCCCAGTAGGTGTCCTTTTCAGGGTGCCAGATATCCTCGCGACCAAACGCAAAGCCGAAGGTTTTCAAACCCGCGACTTCATAGGCCATGGTGCCGGAAAGAATCATCAAATCGGCCCAGGAAATCTTGTTGCCGTACTTCTTCTTGATCGGCCACAGCAGACGGCGGCCTTTATCGGTATTGGCATTATCCGGCCAGGAGTTGAGCGGCGCAAAGCGCTGATTGCCGGTGCCGCCACCACCACGGCCATCTGCCAGGCGATAAGAACCTGCCGCATGCCAGGCAACCCGGGCAAACATGCCTACGTAGCTTCCCCAGTCGGCTGGCCACCACTCCTGGCTTTGGGTAATCAGCTGGCGAAGGTCCGCTTTCAGTGCCTCGACATCCAGTGTTTCGAGCGCTTCGCGATAGTTAAAATCTTCACCCAGCGGGTTAGTCTTGGTATCGTGCTGGTGCAGGATGTCCAGGTTCAGGGCGTTAGGCCACCAGTCGGTGTTGGACTTGCTGGCGGCTGTGTTACCGCCGTGCATTACCGGGCATTTACCACTCATGCGTTCGTTTCCCCTTATTGCTCTTACCCCTGGCGTAACCAGAGGAACACTCAATGACGTCTCTCAACATGACGCTTTCAAAACGCGCGAGCGGGCGACTCATTGACATGGCACAGTTTTAAAGCACATTAGCCATAGCTACAATTTGCATTTAGCGACTAACTTGATAGTAATTTTTAATTTACAGGTAAAAAGACCATTTCCTGGTAACCATGGCAGTGAGCGAGACGCGCCGATTAAACGCAAACAGGGCGCCCTTGGGCGCCCTGTTCGTTGGGTTGCACTGCGTTGTGGAACGTTAATCGACCAGCGGTAGCAATGCGTTCAGGCTATCGCGGGCATCGCCGTAGAACATCCGACTGTTCTCCTTGAAGAACAGCGGGTTTTCGATGCCCGAGTAGCCGGTACCCTGCCCGCGCTTGCAGATAAACACCTGCTTGGCCTCCCAGACCTTCAATACCGGCATACCGGCAATGGGGCTGTTCGGGTCTTCTTCAGCAGCCGGGTTAACGATATCGTTGGAGCCGATGACGATCACCACGTCAGTGCTGGTGAAATCGTCATTGATTTCATCCATCTCCAATACGATGTCGTAAGGCACCTTGGCTTCTGCCAACAGCACGTTCATGTGCCCCGGCAGGCGCCCCGCCACCGGGTGAATACCAAAGCGCACGTTCTTGCCCGCCGCACGCAGCTTGCGTACCAGATCGCTTACCGCACTCTGCGCTTGCGCAACTGCCATACCGTAACCCGGCACAATCACCACGCTATCGGCATCGTTCAGGGCACTGGCCACACCGCCGGCATCAATCGCTACCTGCTCGCCTTCGATTTCCGCGGCAGGCCCCGTGCTTCCACCAAAGCCGCCCAGGATCACGTTAACGAAGTTGCGGTTCATCGCCTTGCACATGATGTAGGAAAGAATGGCCCCTGAGGAGCCCACCAGCGCACCCGTCACGATCAACAAGTCGTTTCCGAGCGTAAAACCGATAGCCGCCGCCGCCCAGCCCGAATAGCTGTTGAGCATCGAGACCACCACCGGCATATCAGCACCGCCAATCCCCATGATCAGGTGATAGCCGATGAAGAAAGCCAGTGCAGCCAGCACAATCAACGTCCAGAAACCTGCGCCGTTGAGATAAAGCACCGCCAACAACAGTGAAAGCACTGCAGCACCAGCATTGAGTAAATGCCCGCCAGGCAGCTGGCGCGGTTTGCCGTCGACTTTACCCGCCAGCTTGCCAAAGGCAATCACCGAGCCTGTAAAGGTGACCGCGCCGATAAAGATGCCCAGCACCACTTCGATCTGCAAAAACGTTAGCTCGTCCGGTGCCTTGGTGGCCACCAGCGCGGCAAACGCCGAGAACTCTTGCATCACGCCGTCGGCAGCGCGCGCGGCCAGCACCCGGCGGCGCTCCAGATCCGCACTCCAGGCTACAAATACCGCCGCCAAACCCACAAAGCTATGCAGGGCGGCCACCAGCTGGGGCATTTCGGTCATTTCGACCTTGCCCGCCATATAGGTACCGATGCCTGCGCCGATAATCATCATCGGGATCAGCCACCAATAGCCGCCAATGCCCGGCCCTAAGGCGGTGAAAAATACCGCGACGGCCATGCCCACAATGCCGTACCACACGGCGCGCTTGGCTTTTTCCTGATTACTAAGCCCGCCCAGCGATAAAATAAACAAAACGCTTGCCGCAATCGCCGCGGCAGATACGAATCCTTGACCTAACATATCGTTTCTCCGCCGCTCAGGATTTTTGGAACATGGCTAGCATCCGGCGTGTCACCAGGAAGCCACCCACAATATTGATCGTTGCAATGAGTACCGAAATAGCCGCCAGCACGCTAACCACCGCGCTGCCTGAGCCAATCTGTAAAATCGCCCCCAAAATAATGATGCCGGAGATCGCATTGGTCACCGCCATCAGCGGCGTATGCAGCGAGTGGCTGACTTTCCAGATCACCTGGAAGCCGATAAAGCACGCCAACACGAAGACAATAAAGTGCTGCATAAAAGACGCGGGCGCGACTTGACCGAGCAGCAGCATCAATGCACCGCCGATCGCCAATATGCCGACCTGGCGCTTGGTCTGGGCCTTGAACGCAGCGGCCTCGGTGGTTTTTTTCTCTTCGGGCGTCGGCTCTTTTTCTTTCTTCTTCGGTTTGGCTGCGGCAATCGCTTTTACTTTGGGCGGGGGCGGCGGAAAGGTCACTTCGTTCTGGTGAGTGACCGTCGCGCCACGAATCACGTCATCATCCATATTGTGATCGATCACGCCATCCTTCTCAGGCGTTAAATCGGTCAACATATGGCGAATATTGGTGGCATACAGCAAGGATGACTGGGTCGCCATGCGCGAGGGGAAGTCGGTATAGCCGACCACAATCACGCCGTTATCGGAGACGACGCGCTCATCGGGCTGGGTTAAATCGCAGTTACCGCCTTTTTCAGCGGCAAGATCGATAATCACCGAGCCTGGTTTCATGGACTCGACCATATCCTCAAGCCACAGCTTGGGCGCCGGGCGGCCGGGGATCAGGGCGGTGGTGATGACAATATCCACGTCGGGCGCCTGTTCGCGGAAACAAGCCAGCTGCTTTTCGCGAAACTCAGGGCTTGAAGGCGAGGCATAACCGCCGCTTTCCGAACCATCCTGACTGTCTTCGAAATCGAGGAATAGAAATTCAGCACCCATCGACTCGATCTGTTCAGAGACTTCCGGGCGTACATCAAAGGCGCGCACCACAGCACCCAGGCTGGTGGCGGTACCAATGGCCGCAAGCCCGGCCACGCCTGCGCCAATCACCAGCACTTTAGCCGGCGGCACTTTACCCGCAGCGGTTACCTGGCCGGTAAAGAAACGGCCAAAATTATTGCCCGCCTCGATCACCGCGCGGTAACCGGCGATATTGGCCATGGAAGACAGCGCGTCCATCTTCTGGGCACGGGAGATACGCGGTACCATATCTATGGCGATCACGCTGGCGCCCTGGGCCTTGCATTTTTCCAGCAGCGCTTCGTTTTGCGCGGGCCAGAAAAACGCAATCAGCGTTTGGCCTTTGCGCAGTCGCGCAGCCTCACTATCAGAGGGCTCACGGACCTTAATGACCACCTCAGCGTCTTGCCAGAGTGCGTCCGCGCTATCCACCACGGTCACGCCAGCATCACGGTAAGTGTCGTCGTTAAAGCCCGCCGCCAGACCTGCGCCTGTCTCAATCAGGCACTCATGGCCCAGCTTTTGGATCTGCTTGGCACTTTCCGGGGTGAGCGCCACACGCGCTTCGCCCCGGCTCGTTTCCTTAGGTGCGCCTATTCTCACACGGGTACTCCCTACTGTTTAAAAAGTGGGCTATTGGCTTTAGTTGTTGGCGGCTGATCTCGGTGCCCCGCCCTCACTCAAACGTTATAGATTCTCACGCAGCCTTGGATAAAAGCTATTCAACCTTTGATGCAGGTAGGTCATGAGCTTTCTCAATACGTCATTGCAGGGAAGCACCAGTATGAGCAAAAAGTACCCTGGATAATTATCTCAATGCGACCTAATGGTTAGCTGAACAAGGCGAGCCACTAGCGGGCGCACCATCAAAATACAAATAAAGGCACTGGGCATGGCCACGCGGTAGGCGTGCCACACCTGACTGAAATAATCGTCACTCATCCCCGCATTAACCGCGGTAATAATTAGCGTCATTAAAAACGCCATCACCGTCGACATATATAAAGCAAAGACGACCGGCGTAAAACGAGGATGCAGCTTGCGCGCGGCCAGAATACGCTGTTCGGGGAACTGTCGTTGTGTCATTGAAGCCTACCTGTTCGTTGAAAAGCAGGTAGGCACTTTACAGCGCTCTTAAGGGAGGCAGAAGCCTATGCCTTATGAACAGAGCAATAAGCTAAACTTACGAATTATTTTTAACAACATGGTTTAACTTATGGTTGCCCTGCGCGGTATTGAAAGCTTCGTAAAAGCTGTTGAAGCGGGCTCTATTGCTGGTGGCGCCCGCCTGCTGGGGATTTCCCCCGCCGCTGCCAGTCAAAATATCAGCCGATTAGAAAACCACCTTGGCGTGCGTTTACTCACTCGCACCACGCGCAGCCTGGCGTTAACGGAAAACGGCTCGGCTTATTACGCCAAAGTGCGCGAACTGGTACAGGAGCTGGAGCTTGCCAGCCAAGCGGTCAATGCGCTCAATTCGGCGCCTAAAGGCCGCTTGCGTATTGCTTCCACCGGCGCATTTGCCCGGCATATTCTGGCGCCCATGATTCCGGCATTTAACCGGCGCTATCCGGATCTTACGGTTGAACTCAATATCGCGGACAGAAATGTGGACCATATTGCGGAGTCGGTAGATGCCAGCATTAGAATCCGCCACGCCCTGGAAGATGGGCTGGTAGCGCGCCCGATTGCTCGCGTACCATCACTGTTTTGCGCAGCCCCCAGCTATCTAAAGCGCGCCGGCTACCCGCGTACTTTGGAGCAGCTAAAAGAGCATGACTGCCTGGTGTTCCGCTTTCCGCTGGACGGGCGTTATCTCGGCTGGGGATTTGTGCGTAACGGAATACGCTTTGATGCACCGGTAAACGCACGCATGATCAGCGATGACATTGATGCACTCGCGCAGATGGCGGTTGAAGGTGGTGGGATCACTCGATTAGCAGCGTTTATCGCAGAGCCGCTTATTGCGAATGGCAAGCTGGTGGCGCTCTTTACCCAAAAACCGGTGACGTCAGAAACGATTACCTCTGCGCTTGAGGCCGACGCGCAGGTTGAGATCGAACCATTGGAGTTTTATCTCTGCGTGAGGCATCGTCGGGAATTAACCCCCAAAGTGCGCGCATTTAGCCAGTTCTTGACGGAAACGCTGCCTGAGCGCTGGCGAGCGTAACGCGGGGGGAACGGCTTTACACATACCCATAGCTATTGGGCCATCACGCGTTGCAGCATCCCTTCGGCGTCGCCTTCACTTACGCCAAGCATTAAAAGGATCTGGCGCTGGGTGGCCATCAATACGTGCTGGCGTTCTTCCTCGCCCGGCAAGCTCTTGGCAATGGCGACGGCGCCTACCAACGAGGCCAAAATAACCCGCGACTTATCGGCAATAACAGTGCGGTCATTGGCAAAGGGCAGCTGTTTAAGCTTACTCAGCGCGAGCAGGCGCGTTTCGAGCATTTTCTTCATGCTTAAATACGAGGCTTCAAACATGGTGCGGATTTCGGCTTTTTCGCTGCCTATCTCGTTAAACAGCACCGCTTCAGGCCCCGGCTGCTGCTTACGCTCAAGTTCCTGCAGATTCCAGTAGTTGGACACAAGCTCGGTGAGATGCTGCAGGGAGAGCGGCCCTTTGACCAGCCGTGCTGCGCGACTGCCGTCCAGGGTCTTACGCACAGAGGCATCATAGAGCGCTTCTTTAGAGGCAAAATGGGCATAAAAAGCGCCGTGGGTCATTTTAGCCAGCGTCATTACCTGACCAATAGACACTTTGTTGAACCCATACCGACTAAACAGCTCTGTCGCTGAAGACAGAATCCGCTCTCGGGTTTTTGCCTTGTGGCTTTTGGGATAAGGCATGTTTACCTCGTCATGGCACTGCTAGCTAAATGGTGCCGCTAAATATTATCTTGATCATATAATGCGTAATGCTAGCGTTAGCTTATTTAAAGCACTGAGGAGTCGCTATGCATTCACCTATTGTTATCACTGGCATGGGTATGGTCAGCCCCTTAGGGTGCGACGTCAAGACAACATGGCAGCGCCTGATCGAAGGCCGCTCGGGTATTAGCCAGATCACGCGCTTTGATACCGACGCCATTCCGATCAAAATTGCCGGGGCCGTTGCCCATTCAACTGATGATCCCGAAGCGGGCCTGCGTCTGGATGATATCGCAGACGTTAAAGAGCGCCGCAAGCTGGATCTGTTCAGCCTTTACGCCATGGCGGCAGCAAAAGAGGCTCTTGAACAGGCTGGCTGGCAGCCTACGGATGAAGCTCAACGACGCGCTACGGCAACCATCATCGGCTCAGGCATTGGCGGCTTCCCAACGATCACCGAAGCGCAGCAAACGTTACAGCAGAAAGGTTATCGCCGGGTATCACCCTTTACCGTACCGGCGTTTCTGGCCAATATGGCCGCGGGCAATCTGTCGATTCGCTACGGCTTTCAGGGCCCACTGGGCTGCCCGGTGACGGCGTGTGCGGCGGGCCTTCAGGCGATTGGCGACGGCATGCGCTTAATTCGTAGCGGTGAAGCTGACGTTGCCTTGGTGGGCGGCGCCGAGGCGTGTATCGACCCACTGTCTTTAGCAAGCTTTAACGCGCTTAAAGCGCTTTCCACCGAGCACGAACGGCCAGAAAGCGCGTCGCGCCCCTTCGACAGCACCCGTAACGGCTTTGTGATGGGCGAAGGTGCGGGCCTACTGGTGATCGAAACCCTGGCCCACGCCGAGGCCCGTGGCGCCACGCCCCTGGCGGTGATCAGCGGCTACGGCACCAGTGCCGACGCCTACCATATTACCGCCGGGCCGGATGATGGTAACGGCGCCGCTGCGGCGATTCATTCAGCGCTTAAAATGGCGGGGCTTGGCGCGGATGAGATCGGCTATATCAATGCCCATGCCACCTCGACTCCGGTAGGCGACCGCGCCGAAATTGCGGCCCTACGCCGCGTGTTTGGTAGCACTCTAGCGAACATTCCTATCTCTTCCACCAAGTCGGCAACGGGCCACCTGTTGGGCGCCGCGGGCGGTGTCGAGAGTATCTTTTCAGCGCTGGCCGCCACCACCGGCCATCTGCCGCCCACGCTCAACCTGACCCACTGCGATGAAGACATGCAGGATCTGGACTTTATCCCGCTGACAACGCGTACCCAGCCCACTCAGCATGTGCTGTGCAACGGGTTTGGGTTTGGCGGCGTCAATGCGGCGCTGATTATCAGCCAGCTATAGCGCTGGAAGTCGGTTTTCGGCCGCCGTTAGCGTATCCTCAAGGCCTGTTTTAGGCGGCTGACAACCATGAAACGCTACGAACGCTTTGCCGACGAGATTTCCGAACTGATTCGCAGCGGCGTGCTGGCACCGGGGGAGCGCGTGCCCTCGGTGCGCCAGGCCAGCCGCCACTACGCCATCAGCCCTTCGACCGTTTTTCAGGCGTACTACCTGCTGGAGAACCAGGGGCTGATCGTGGCGCGGCCGCGCTCGGGCTATTTCGTGCGCGAACAGGCCCCGCGGCTGCTCACCGAGCCCGAGATGAATCCGTGCGTTCAGGAAACCGCGGACATTGCGGTCAGCGAGCTGGTCTTTTCGGTGCTGGGCTCGCTCCAGGATAGCGACACGGTGCCCTTTGGCTCCGCATTTCCAAGCCCTGAACTGTTTCCGCTGCCGCGCCTGGCACGCAGCATGACCAAGGGGCTGCGGGCGCTGCCGGCCGACGCCATCATTGCCGACATGACCGCCGGCGACCCGGACCTGCGCCGCCAGATCGCCCTGCGCTATCGCTTGACCGGCGTGCATCTGCCGCCGCAGGAGCTGGTGATTACCAACGGCGCCATGGAAGCGCTGAACCTGGGTTTTCAGTGCGTCACGTCTCCGGGGGATCTTGTCGCCATCGAGTCGCCCGCCTTCTACGCAAGCCTTCAGGTGCTTGAACGCCTGAAGCTCAAGGCGGTGGAGATTCCCGTGCATCCTCGTGAGGGGATCGACCTGGACGCCCTGGCGGAAAGCCTGGCCCGCTATCCCATCAAGGCCTGCTGGTTCATGAGCCACCTGCAGAACCCGCTAGGTGCGAGCCTGAGCGATGCCAAGAAGCAGGCGCTCTACACCCTGCTCAAGCAGCATCAGGTGCCGTTGATCGAAGATGATGTCTACGCCGAACTCTACTTTGGCACCACGCCGCCCGCGCCGGTGAAGCACTACGATGACGAGGGACTGGTGATTCACTGCGGGTCGTTTTCCAAGTGCCTGGCGCCGGGTTACCGGGTGGGCTGGGTGGCGGGTGGGCGCTACGCGGAGGCCATTTCGCGACTGAAACTGATGACCACCATCTCGCCCTCGGTGCCCGCCCAGGTGGCCATTGCCGACTACCTGCAGCACGGTGGCTATGATCGCCACCTGCGCCGGCTGCGCTACGCCCTGGAAGCTCAGCAGGGGCACATGCTGGATGCAGCGGCCCGCTACTTCCCTGCGGGTACGCGGGCCACGCGCCCGGCGGGTGGCTACTTTCTATGGTTTGAATTTCCCAGGCAGGTCGATTCGCTGCGTCTTTTTCACATGGCCCGCGAGCAGGGCATCAGCATTGCGCCGGGACCCATCTTTTCCGCAACGCAGGGGTATCGCCACTGCGCACGCTTGAGCTACGGCCACCCCTGGACGCCGCGCAGCGAAGAGGCCATGGCGCTGCTCGGCCAGATGCTCGCCTCGTTCTAGCGTTTAAGCAGTTTGGCCTTGCAGGTGGTGGCCTTCCGGGGTCTGGCGCATCAGCTCGCCGATTTGATACAGGTCGTGCCGATACATATCAAACCGTGAAATGCCGTGGGAGGCCGCGATCAGCACAAAGGTCAGCAGCATCAGGATGGCCGGCGAATTCAGCCAGGTAAACGCGGGCGATGTAGCCGGGTAAAGCAGCGTAAAGATACTCATCCCGCCCAGAAACTGCGCCAGCATGCTGTTCACGATCACCAGCGAAATCATCAGCACGCGAATATTGTGCCTGGGCAGGTGGCGAAGGCTCGCTTCGCGGCCTTTTTCGAGCCGCTTGCGGCGGCGTACTAGCGGAATGGCGTAGGTGCTCAACTTCTCCTCGGAAAACGCCCGCAGTACGAGGTGCGGATCAAGGTTCGGGCCAAAGATGCGTGCGACCGCCTGGTTGAAGGCACTGGCGTCACCGCCCGCTTTCGCCCCCTCGGCCTTTTGCGCCAGCTCGTCCAGATGCGCCTTCTCGGCGCCTGAAAGCTTCAGGTCATTGGCGAAGTTGATGTTGTAGTTGACCTCGTAGACCTGATACAGCGCGGCGGTCACGCCCACGAAAATCATCAAATAGATAAAAACAGTTAACATGGTTGGCCTCTTGAGCGTTTTATCATCCTGCACTTGGCCCGGCTGGCAATCGCCAGTCTGGCCGGTACGACTATGCCTTGCCAAGCCTTTCCAGTACAGACTCAGAAAGGCGCAATAAATACATATCAGCTGCGCGCCTGACCTGGGGCAAGCAATGTGGGTTGTCATGTAGACGTGACATGCAGGCGCCACCGTCAGCGGTTTTAGTTACTCAGGATAACCCTGCGCAATAGGAAAGCAGCCCCCGACTGAGCTAACATAGCGCCCCCAAAACGCTGTTCACGCGAAAATAATAACCAGAATCAACCGAATCCCGCTCACAAGGAACCTGCCATGCCCCCTCAAGAATCCAGTACGCTGACGGCGCCGGCCAAATCAGTGTATGCCAAATACCTCGCGGCTCTCGGGCCCGGTTTTCTGTTTGCCGGGGCGGCCATCGGCACCTCGCACGTCGTTCAGTCGACGCGTGCCGGGGCGGAATACGGCATCGGCCTACTGGGGTTTATCCTGCTTGCCGTGCTGCTCAAATATCCGTCGTTCTTCTTCGGCCCGTTCTACGTCAGCGTAACCGGCAAGTCGTTGATCGAAGGGTATCGCCAGACGTTCGGCAAATCCGTGGTAGCGCTGTTCGCGCTGGTGCAGATCCCGGTGACCGCGATCATCATCGCCGCCATTGCGATTACCACCGCAGGCCTTGCCGGCAGTATCGTGCCGCTGAGCCTGAGCCCGCCCACCGTGGCGGTGATATTGATTGCGCTGTGCTGCGCGCTCACCTTTGTCGGCGGCTACAAGCTGCTGGATTGGGTCAACAAGGTGTTTATCGTCATCCTGAGCGTGACCACCGTGTTCGCAGCGCTTGCCGCCGTGCCGCTGGTCGACTGGACGCTCTATCCGGCAACGGCAGTATCGCCACTGTGGAGCACGGCGACCTTCATTACCCTGGTGGCGGTGCTCGGCCTGATGCCGTCGGATATAACGCTCGCGATCATGAACTCGCTGTGGTCCGAGGCGCGCAACAAGAACCAGGGCGTGCGCAGCGATACCGCCGCTGAAAAAATCGATTTCAACATTGGCTATATCGGTGCCGCCGTACTCGCCGCCTGTTTCGTGATCATGGGCGCGGGCGTCATGCACAGCCAGGGCATCACTCCTGCCGATGGCGCCGTGGGTTTTGCCAGCCAGGTCATCAGTTTGTACACCAGCACGTTGGGTGAGTGGAGCGGCGTGGTAGTAGGTATTTCCGCGTTTACCGTGATGCTGACGACGCTCTTGACCGTGCTGGACGGTTTTCCGCGCATGATCACCGCCTCGTACTACACCTTTACCCGAGCGGAAAACGATGGCGAAGAGACACGCCGCATAGAAGGCAGCCGGGCGTTTCTGGCCTGCATGATCGGCCTTTCGCTGCTGGCCATCGTGATTCTCTACACCCTGATGGGCAGCTTCCGGCTGTTCATGGATTTCGTGATGGTAGTGGCATTTCTGATCAGCCCCATTCTTGCCACGCTCAATCACCTGACGGCCAATGGCTCGACGGTGCCGCTGACGCTGCGCCCCTCCAAGCTGATCAACGCCTGGAGTTGGCTGGCAATTGCCACGTTGGCACTGCTATCGCTGGGCTATATTTACGTGCGTTTTATTTACTGATCGTTAGGCGTTAGGCGTTAGGCGTTAGGCGTTAGGCGTTAGGCGTTAGGCGTTCATATTAATGGCGTGCTGGATAACAGCACGCCATTTTTTTAGGCGCCTTTATTGTCTTTACCCGCGCTTTTATCTCGGCCGCCATTACCCTGGCGCTTTAGCCTAAAGGGCCGCCTAGAATGGTCTTTTTGATTCCCTCACGAACGCCCTGGCCATCCTCCTGGCCCAGTTCGGCATACCACGCCTGGGTTAGCGCCGAGGTGTGGCCGTGAATCATTTCCGCACGCTGGCGCGCTCTTGCCACGATCTCCCCAACCCGCTTAACGCGCGCCGTATTGTAATTATCCAGCGCCTGGCGCAGCGCCTCATTTGGCGTTGGCACATCCTCAAGAGCCTTTTGAACCACCTGGGCCAGTACCCAGGCGTCTTCCATGGCCTGGCAGCCACCCTGGCCTAAATCAGGCGCCATGCCGTGGGCGGCATCGCCCAGCAAAGCCACGCGGGTATCGGTCAGGGTTTCCAGCGGCTCAATGTCATGAATCTCGACCCGCGCCATGCGCGCCGGGTCAACGTGCTCGATCAGCGCCTGCACGGGACGGGCCCAACCCGTGAAGTGCTCGCGCAGCTCCTCTTTGTAACGGGCGGGGTCGTTGGGGGTGTCCGCGGGCAGCGGCACATCAAAGAAGCAGTAGAACTCCTCTTGCCCTTCGCTGTTGCCCCCGGTGCCCATGGGCATGAGGGACACGCGCTTGCCTTCGCCCACGTACTGATCCCAGCTGTCCAGCGGGGCGAGCGCATCCTTTGCGGGTACGCGTACGTTCCAGTTCACATAGCCCACGTACTGGCGCTCGACGGCGCGGCCCACGATCTTGTTGCGCAGCCGGGAGTGGGTGCCGTCCGCCACCACCAGCAGGTCTGTTTCGACCTTGCGGCCGTCGGCAAAGGTCACCGTCACGCCGCGAGCGTCGCTCGTGTAATCCACACAGTGCTGCCCAAGCTCGATGTGCTCGGCACCGACCGCGTCAAACAGCGTTTGCTGCAAGGCGGCGCGGGCGATGGGGCAGGCGCGCTGCTTGACGTCTTCATAAAGCGGCGCCAGCGAGAAATCGCTCAGCAGATGGCCATCATGGCTCAGGTAGCGCATGCGCTGCATATCGCCGCTCAAGCGCTCGATGGCCGTACCCAGGCCTAGTTGGTGCATCACCTTGACGCCGTTGGACCACAGCGAAATAGCCGCCCCTACTGGGCGCATCTCCTCCACCCGCTCCATGACGGTGACGCGGTGGCCCTGCTGCTGGAGTGCCAGCGCAGCGCTCAAACCGCCCATTCCTGCCCCAATGACCAGAACCTTCAGCGACATCGGTAACTCCTTGATGGTGTTTGGCGTTGTTATGAAAAGTAGTTTTTATGAAGACTAGTGGTTATGAAAAGCCGTCGTTATAAAGCAATAGGCATATCTTCAGTGTAAGCCGGTTGCCCGACCAAGACGATTCGCGGCCGCCCATTTTATCAAGCAATAGGGATGCCACTTTTCGATCAGGCCTGCCCGTTGAAATCCCGGGCAAAATCGATCAACTGCTGATTGAGCCAGGCGATGGAGGGCTCATTGGCATACAGGGCATGCTGAATCAGCGTCATGTTGAGCGCGGGAAGCTCCTTGGGCGGCTCTACCAGCCGCACCGGCAGCATGGCGATAAACCGCTCGGCCATCTGCCGCGGCAGGGTCATGATGGCGTCTGTCAGTGCGACCACGCGCGCGGCGGCAATGTAGTTGAGGTTCTTCGAGATCACCCGGCGCGCGAGCCCGTGCTGGGTCAGGCAGCTGTCGATATTGCTGGGCCGCAGCCCGCTGATATCGGCAAGCTCCACGTGCAACATCCGGGCAAACTGCTGAATGTCGAGCGCCTCGCCCACGCCTTGATTGTGCGTGGCCGCCAGGCATACCAGCTCTTCGTGCATCCAGGGTGCCTGCAGCACGCCGCCGGGCAGCTCCTCCTGGCTATCCAGCCCTACCACCATATCGATCTGGCGGCTCTCGAGCCCTTCGCTCAACGCCTCCGGGGTAATCAGTTCAATGGAAAAACTGATGCCCGGCGCATAAGTCAAAAGTTGGCTTAAAAAGCCGGGGTACATGACTTCCTCAAAGTAGTCCGTGGTGGCCAGGGTAAAGCGACGCGAACTGCTGGCAGGCGCGAATGAAGCCGGCGGGGCCAGCCCCTCCTGCAGCATGGCCAGCGCCTGCTGTACCACCGGCAAAAGCGCCAGCGCCCTGGGGGTCGGCTGCATGCCGTTTTCGGTACGCACCAGCAACGGGTCATCCAGCGACTCACGCAGCCGCTTCAGCGCATGGCTCAAGGCCGGCTGGCTCAAGTGCAGCTTTTCGGCGGCCCGCGTAACGTGGCGCTCGCGCATCAGCATCTCGAAAACGCGCAGCAGGTTTAAATCAAAGTGGCGCAACGCGCTCATAAATGTCCGTAGTTAGCCATTATTTATATAGCGAATGATTTAATTCTAAACATTCATTTAATTTATTGCTGGAAATTATTTATGGTCGCTTCCTCATCGCGTGGCTTACGCGATCTTGTGCTCAAGGAGACGTCCGCCGGTGACCCAGACACCCATCATGCCCAGCCTGTTTGGTGATGTTATTTCGACTTTCATGAACGTGGCCAAGGCCACCGATCCTAAAGCGACCGATGCAGATGTCGTGATCAGCGGCGTGCCCTTTGACCTGGCATGTTCAGGCCGGGCGGGCACTCGCATGGGGCCGAACGCCATTCGCCAGGCCACGGCCAACCTGATCTGGGAAGGCAAACGCTGGCCGTGGGATTTTGCGCTCGAAGAACGTCTTGGCGTGTGCGATGCAGGTAACCTGGACTACGCCTACGGCGAGCCAGAAAGCCTGGTGGATAACCTGGAAAACCATGCCGGACGCTGGCTGAAGGCGGGCAAGAAAATGCTGACGCTCGGCGGCGACCACTATATCAGCCTGCCGCTTCTGCGCGCCCACGCACGCGAACACGGCCCGCTGGCACTGATTCACTTCGATGCCCACACCGATACATACGAGCAGGGCACTCGCTTTGATCACGGCACCATTTTCCACCACGCCCTTAAAGAAGGCTTGGTTGTGCCCGAGCATTCGCTGCAGATCGGTATTCGCACCAGTTACGACCGTCACAATCACCCCTATGAAGTGCTGGATGCCGACTGGGTGAACGACAACGGCCCCAACGCGGTGCTCGAAAAAATTCGCGCCCGCGTGGGCCATCACCCGGCCTACGTCAGCCTGGATATCGATGGCCTCGACCCGGCCTTCGCCCCGGGTACCGGCACGCCGGTATGCGGCGGCATGTCCACCGACCTGCTGCTCAAGGTGGTTCGCGGCCTGGTGGGTATGGATCTGGTGGGCATGGATGTTGTCGAGGTTAACCCAGCCTACGATCACGGCGACATTACCTCGCTTGCCGCGGCAACGCTGGGGCTTGAGTTCTTGTATGTGCTGGCGGCGTCCAAGGGCGCTTAATAGCCTTTACGCATCTATGTATTGACTCCGACGCGACTTATGTCGCGTTCGGCACTTTTGAACAACCCCTCACGCCGTTCGACCGGCTTGCGCAACCAAAGCGTTAGCAGTACAACCGCCAACAGCACTTCCGCCAGGTCGCCGCCGTAATACATCAATTGGGCGGCGGCCTGTATTTCCTCAAGCGAATGGTCGGTGCCACGTGGCCAAGCGTAGCCGTACATAAGTTTGCCCAGCAGGCTGTGGGTGGCGATAGACGCAAACAGTACGCCTAGCCGAAAGCGCAGGCTTAGCCGATGGGGCGACACATCGGGCTCAGCCAGAATCGCCCAGCAGAAAAGATACCCCGCCACCAGAAAATGCACATGTATCCAATAGTGAAGTGTCTGATTATCTAGCGATGCGCTATACAGCGGCGTGAGATAAAGCACATACATACCGCCGATATTGAGTATAAGCGCGCTGACGGGGTGGGAGACGAAGCGCACGAACCGGCTCTGCAGTAAGGCGGCTACACGCCTGCCACCTGCCTGCGGCAACGTGCGTAATAGTAAAGTGATGGGCGCGGCCAAGACCCAGGCAAGCGGCGCCAACATGCCGATCAACAAATGCAGGGTCATATGGCCCACCAGATCATGGTGCGCCCAGGCCATTAAAGGGGGTGCTACGGCGATGGCAAGCAACAGGCTGCCTAAGGTAAAAAAGCTACTCCGCCAACCGCTCCAACCAGCCGCTTTATGACGCTGGGCATAAGCCGCCGCTAGATACGCCAGCGTGATTAAAGCAATCAGCGCCAACGGCAGCCAATCAAGCAACGCCACTTGCGCGGCATGGGTATGGTCGTGAACGTGCATGTCTAGCGATGCCCAAGACGCTTGGCACGGCGATAAAACCCGATGCCCACAAGCAAAAGCACTATTGCCGCACCATTCCACACCACGTCATAGAGCAGTGGATCGACCCCATAGCGAATCTGATGCAGGCGCAAAATTTTGTGGTTGATCAGGCCATCAAAAAGCTGGAAACCGCCCATACCTAAAAAGAAGCCCGTCTTGGCCCAGGGAATTGTCAGGCGCTTGCGCTGGGAAAGGTCAAGCAGCATGAACACGCCTATCACAATGGCGAGTAGCTCGAAGGCATGCAGTAGCCCATCCGAAATAATCCCAAACGTTGGCGTACCAAAATCAAAGAAATGATGCCATTGAAGCAACTGGTGAAAGACTATTTCATCGACGGCCGCCATTACGCCAGCACCCAACAGCACGGCTGCCCATAGCGAGCGTTTCGTATCAATATTGGAAGAGGGGAAATGATTCGCCATGGCATCCTTGCTCCTAGCAGTTTTCCTCAAGTTAGGCACTACACCCTTTTCTCGCAACCAGGAAGCGGTGAGCCAAGGCTATTTTTAACAATGTTAAGTGCCATCGTTACACCCTAGAATACCCCGCGTCGGTGTTCTTTCGAGAACCTAACAGAGAATCCGCCGCGCCTGGCCGCGAAACGGAACTGCCCCCGCAACTGTAGGCGGCGAGCGATGCTCGACAATGCCACTGGACACTATGTCTGGGAAGGTGAGCTAGCGACGACCCGTCAGTCAGGAGACCTGCCGACACCCTAACCTTCATCGAGCGGGTCGGCTCAGTTTTTTGCTGTTCCAACGGCCTGCTCATCATGCACGGGAGTGTACATGATGTTGAAATTGACCACGGCGGCTGTCGCCAGCCTTGTGCTGGGAAACGCAGCTTACGCCGCTACCGATTACCCCTTGACGCTTGAAAGCTGCGGCCACGAGATCACGCTGGAAAAGCCCCCTGAACGGGTCGTAAGCATCGGCCAGGCACCCAGCGAAATCCTGTATATGCTGGGCCTTGCCGATAAGCTGGAGGGCACAGCGCTGTGGATCAACCCGGTGCTGGATGAGTTTGCAGACGTTGACGCCACCGTTGAGCGTCTTTCCAACGATGCGCCCAGTTACGAGAGTGTGGTGGCCAAAAAGCCTGATCTGGTCGTCTCGGCCTATGAGTGGATGATTGGCCCGGCAGGCGTGGTTGGCACACCAGAGATGTTTGAGGATTTGGGGATCCCCAGCTGGATCATGCCCACAGACTGCATCGGCAAAAGCAATCAACAAAGCATGGATGGCGCCCGCTCGACGCTCTTCGATACCGAGTTGATTTACGAAAGCATTGACACGCTAGCCCAGCTCTTTGACGTGACCGAACGTAGCGATCAAGTGATTGCTGAGCTAAAGGCGCGCGAAGCTGCGGCCGTAGAGAAAGCCGAAGCGCTGGATCTGCCCGATGATATCACCGGTGTTTTTTGGTACTCCTCCGCCGACATGGCCATCGATCCTTATGTAGCAGGTGTCAACAGTGTGCCCGACTGGCTGATGAACAGGCTGGGGATCACCAACGTCGTGACTGCAGAAGAAGAGTGGCCGACCGTTGGCTGGGAAACCATTGCCAGGAGCAACCCTACCTTTATTGCCGCCGCGCGCATGGACCGGCGCCGCTTCCCGGCCGATGATATTGCCGCCAAGCGTGAGTTTCTGGCATCCGACCCCGTTACCCGCGAGACCGAAGCCGTTCAGCAGGAGCGTATTATCGCGATTGATGCGCACGCACTGGATCCCTCGGTCAGGTCAATCTTTGCCTTGGAAGTGCTCGCTGACCAGCTTGCCGATTTTGATCTAACCCACTGATACAGTGGCTATTCCATACTGCGCCCCGTCTACGGGGCGCTTTGTCTTTTATAAAAGGATTTTGTGATGAAGATACTGCTTCGAATCATGGTTCTGCTTGCCCTTTTCCCATTGGCTGCGCAGGCCGAGACACATATTGTCGAGATGCTCAATCGCAACGACACCGGGCCCATGCCCTACGCACCGGATTACTTGGCGATACAGCCCGGCGATACCGTTCGCTTTGTACCCTCTGCGCCAGGCCATAACGTGGCATCGATCGAGGGCATGATGCCGGAAGGCGGCGAAGCGTTCGTCAGTAATATCGGCAAAGAGGTAGACGTCACTTTCGATGCCGAGGGCATCTGGGGCATCAAATGCTCGCCACACTACACCATGGGCATGGTTATGCTGATTCAGGTCGGCGATACCGCCGCTACGCAAGCAGACCTACCTGAATCATTGCCGCCCGCGGCCCAAACGCGCTTTCTAGAGATACTTGAGCGACATAACGGCTGACCAGTGAATAGCGCCTGGTAAAGCGCGGCGACGTTGCCTCGATAGCGCGTTAAGAACGCAGCCAGGCGTTGATTTCTTGAAGAACAAGTTCAGGGTGCGTCATATGCAGGCAGTGACCATGGCTTGCCAGCAGGCGCAGTGTACTATCCGGCATATGGTCACGCATATAATCACCAACCTTAGGATTGGCCAGCGTATCCTGCTCACTCTGCAGAATAACAGCAGGATGTTTTACCTGAGGCAACAGGTGGCGGTAATCCGAAAAGAACGTCGCTTTAGCGAATATCTTGGCGACTACCGGGTCGGTCGAGCAGAAGCTGCTGGAAAGCTCGCCCACTAATAATTCAGAGCTTTCAGGCCCCATTACCAGGGGCGCCAGATAATTAGCCCAGCCAATATAATTTCGATCCATCAAATCGATCAGTTCTTCCAAGTCCGCATGTTCAAACCCGCCATGATAGTCAGGTGGCATGTTCAAAAAGCAGGGTGAAGGGCAAATCATGATCTGACTGGCAAAGCGTTCAGGCTGGGCAATGCTTGCTAGCAAACCAATCGTACCGCTTACCGAATGCCCGACAAAATGCACCTGTTTTAAATCCAGCGCTTCGCAGATATCGGTGACATCCTGGGCATAGCCTTCAAGCGAGTGGTAGCGCGCCTCACTAAAGGCCGATAGCTGCGACTGGCCTGAGCCCACATAATCAAATAGCACCAACCGATAACGGTCTTTTAATGTAGGAACTAGATAGTGCCACACCTGCTGGTCACAGCCGAACCCATGAGCAAGCATTAGTGTTTTTTCGCCAGCCCCGACAATAGTCACATTGTTACGTGCCATGACCTGCTCTTTAGTTAACACGCCGTTTACTCCTTCGTTTTAAATGAGTGAGTTTTATACTTCGCTTGAAACTCCGTTTGATACCACTCATCAATCCATGCGAAAAAAGCGCGAGCGGGCATTGGCTTGGCTATGTAGTAACCCTGACCACATTCACAGCCAAGTTCCATCAGCAGTTGGCTATGCTCTAGTGTCTCAACCCCTTCTGCGACCAGACCACACTCGAATGCGCGAGCAAAGCCGATGACGCCCTTCAAAATGGCTAAATCACTGCTACTGGTCAGCATATTTTTGACAAAACTACGGTCAATTTTGAGGGTATCTACCGATAGATCCCGGAGATGGCTCAACGAGGAGTAACCGGTTCCGAAGTCATCCAGAGAGATACGAATTCCCATTAACCGGCAGGCATTGAGCACTGAATAAACATGGCTCACATCTTCAATGGTACTGGTTTCAAGTACTTCAATCTCAAACCGCTGTTTAGGCAGGCGGGGGAAGTCCGAAAGAATGACGCTTAAATCGCGCAGAAATTGCGGGTGCTGTAAGTGGTAACCATCAATGTTGACGCTGATCTGCAGGTCCAGCCCCTTCTGTAGCCATATTTGTAGCTGGCAGAGCGCTTTCGTAATCACCCACCGGCCTAGCGCCAAACCGGTAGCGGTATTGCTAAGTACAGGCAGGAAAGTATCCGGCCCTTTCAGGCCTTCTACCGGATGATTCCAGCGTATTAATGCTTCAACGCCAAACACCTCACCTGTGCGCATATTGATTTTAGGCTGGTAATAAAGCTCAAACTGATCGGCCTCCATAGCGCTGCTAATCGCAAGCAGCTCTGAATACTTCTCCTTTTGAACGACTTCATTATCGATATTAAAAAGGCAAACCTGACTCTTTCCGGCAAGTTTTGCTTGATACATTGCCTGATCAGCCTGGCGAATCAGCTGGTCCGGCTGTACTTCTTTCGCCTGCGGATAAAGCGTAACGCCAATACTGGCAGAGAGCTTTAAGTGCATTGAGCCGATGCTGATGGTCTCTGAAAGTTTGCTGATAAGCCGCGTTAGCGACTCTTCTACCAAACCTGCGCTAAAGCGGCCATTTAAAAAAATAACGAACTCATCGCCTCCAAAACGGGCAATTAAATCATCACTTCTAAGATTATTGGCCAGCCGCTCGGCTACGAACTGAAGGACCTTATCACCTACATGATGCCCATAGCGGTCGTTAATTTCCTTAAATCCGTCAAGATCAACAAATGCCAAAGCGAATGCCATAACGCTACGCTTTCGATCTAACATTTTGTGGTCAAGGTATTTAGTCAAGGCCGCCCGATTAGGTAGCCCGGTTAACGGATCCGTGTCGGATAATGTACGCAGTACGGATACTTTCTGCTCAAGCAGTTTTTTGGTTTCCGTTAGCTCTTCAAATAATTGATCTGAACGGCTGGCACTACTGATACTCCAATAAACATTTCCATCAGAACTGCCATCAAAAAAAGCACTTACCGACACTGGCACCTTGCCTTTTGAGGGTGTCACCAGCGTTAGACGGATTTCATCACAGCAGGTTTCCTGAAGCAGCAAGGGAACAATGTATGCTTCATAAATAATCTGTGACGCTTGGCTTAACAAGGTAAACAGGTCAGCGCCCACTAGCCCGCTGACTGAATAACCGTAATACTTTTCAATATAGCGATTGCTGTACAGAATACGCCGCTTATTGTCGGTAACCATGCATCCCACGGGGAAATCATCAAGCGAAAATAGGGTAGATGTGGACATGACTTACCTTGAATAATGACAAAATGACTCACCCTCAACGGTTTTTACACCCTCATATGTTCTCTGATAATCACCTAGGTTTCTATTTTTATAACGTAACGGATTGATACCACTAAACGTAAAATAACAAACCTAAAATACTATTCGTGTGAAATTAACATACTCAACAGGGCCTAGAATCTAAGGTTTCTTCTTACTGTTGCTCAAAAAGCAACAAACTCAACATACAAGCCTCTCCTTTAAGCCCATCAAGTCACTTAGCTTTAGGGCACATAATGACATCAATAACGGCAAGGACAGGCAATGTTTACCGAAAAGCAAGTACAAGATGCGATCACCCTGCGTCACACCCTCCATCAGCACCCTGAGCTTAAATATCAAGAAGCTCAAACCGCAAAGCTCGCCGCAGAGCGGTTACGTGCGCTTGGCTATAAGGTAACAGAGGGTATTGCGACCACAGGTATTCTGGCGGAGCTGGATACCGGCCGCGAAGGCTCGGTGATCGCGTTTCGTGCCGATATGGATGCCCTGCCCATTCACGAAGCCAATACGTTTGGCCACCGTTCACAGCATGAAGGCCTTATGCACGCCTGCGGACACGACGGACATACTGCCACGCTGCTGCTCGCCGCCGAAGCCATCATGGAAAAGCGGGATGAGCTATGCGGGCACCTCAAGCTGATTTTTCAGCCGGCGGAGGAAGGCGGCAACGGTGCGGATGCGATGGTTAAGGCGGGTGTGCTTGAAAACCCCCGGGTGGAGGCCATGTTTGGCTACCACAACCGCCCCGGCTTTCCTGAAGGCCAGCTCTTCGTGAAACCCGGTCCGGCCATGGGTGGCAATGACACGTTCAAGGTGACCATCAATGGTGTCTCCGGCCATGCGGCCATGCCCCATCTGGCCATTGACCCTATTTATGTAGGAGCCTCGCTTGTTCAACAACTACAAGGCTTGGTGGCCCGCCACAAATCGCCCCTTGAATCCGGCGTGATTACCGTAGCTTCCTTTCATGCAGGCGATGCCGCCAACGTCATTCCCGGAAGCGCTGAGCTGATGGTTAACATCAGAAGCGACCGCCCCTCCTCCCGCGAGGCGCTGGCCGGCAAGCTTGAACAGGTAATAAAAGGCGTGTGCGATGCCCATGGTGCCCGCTTCAAGCTTGAGCACATTCATCAGATCCCACCGCTGGCCAATGACCCCGAATGGTCCGAGCGCGTGCTGGAACTCGCTTCCGAGTACGCGGTGAGCAACGATATTCAGAAGCTGGATTACATGCCCACCATGGGAGCCGAGGATTTTGCGTTCTACCTACAAGAAGTGCCCGGCTGCTTCTTCTTCGTCGGTAACGGTGACAGCGCTTATCTTCACAACGAACACTACGACTTTAACGACAACATATTGCCGGTGGCCGGCGGCATGTTTGTGGCTTTAGCAAAAGGGCTGCTATCACGCAGCTAACAACCTTTTACAACCAATAGCTTCTAAAAATAAGGGTTAACACTATGCAGTCCGTACTCGCTTCTATTGAACGCGTGGGTAACAAACTCCCTCATCCGTTCATTCTGTTTACCATTCTCGCCGTGGTGGTCGTGGTTATTTCCGCTCTGCTTGCCGCCTTTGGCGTCTCGGCGGTCAATCCGCAAACCGGCGATACTGTCTACGTTCAAAGCCTGCTTTCCGGCGATGGCGTGGAGTTCATGCTGACCAGCGTAGTCAGTAACTTCGTCAATTTCCCGCCGCTTGGGCTTATTTTGGTGGTGATGTTCGGCATCGGTCTGGCTGATAAGGTCGGCCTGATGTCCACATTGATGCAGGTTAGCGTGGCCAAGGCACCACCGTCACTTTTGACCTTCTGTGTTTTCATGGCAGGTATTTGCGGCAGCATCGCTTCCGATGCCAACTACTTGATCCTGATTCCGCTAGCCGCCATGGTCTATCACTCGGTGGGCCGCCATCCGATTGCTGGTGCCGCCGCCGCCTACGCCGCCGCCGGGGCGGGTTTTGATGCCAGCCTGTTTATTACCGTTGGGGACGCGCTATTTGCCGGTATCACTACCGAAGCGGCGCGCTTGGTTGATCCCGACGCCTATGTTTCTCCGGTGGATAACTACTATTTTGTGGCCTGCTCGGTGTTCGTGCTTGCCATTGCAGGTACGCTGATTATCGATAAGGTGGTTGAACCGCGGCTCACACGCACGCTGCCGATGAGTAAGGACTTCAAGACAGATATCATCAAGCCGGAGTTAACGCCTGCAGAAAAGCGAGGGCTTAAGCGGGTCGGCTTTGCTACCTTGATCTATCTAGCGTTGATCCTGATTGCCGTTCTTCCCGAAGCATCACCGCTACGTAACGAAGAGGGAGGGTTGATCCCATCACCTTTCCTACGCTCGCTGGTGCCACTCATGTTTGGCTATTTCGTGACCATCGGCCTGGTTTATGGCATCACTACCGGTAAGATCAAAACCAGCCGCGATGTGCCTCAACGCATGGCAGAGTCGGCAAGCGATTTAGCACCTACTCTGGTATTGTTCTTCGCGATTGCGCAGTTTATCGCCTACTTCCGCTGGTCAGAGCTTGGCCAGTACATCGCCATAGAAGGTTCGAACATTCTGCAGAGCACCGGCTTTACCGGCCTGCCGTTGGTGGGCGCGTTTATTGCCATGAGTGCTGTGCTTAACGTGTTCATGACCAGCGGCTCAGCCCAGTGGGCGCTGATGGCTCCAGTATTTGTGCCCATGCTCATGATGATCGACTTTGACCCCGCCTTTGTACTCGCCATGTTCCGTATAGGTGACTCCAGCACCAATATCATTTCACCTATGAGTCCGTACTTCTCGGTCGCACTGGTGTATATGCAGCGTTACAAGCCGGATATGGGGTTAGGCACGCTGATAGCCACCATGCTTCCACTCGCGGTTACCTTTCTGCTCGCCTGGTCCACCTTTTTGATGTTCTGGCTGGCCATGGGCTGGCCGATTGGGCCTGGCGTTTACATGATGGCGAACTGATTACTGCATCGTCAGCATCAACTTCCACAGATAGTCGGCAGCGGGCGAAAGCCTTCTGCCGGCTCTTCTTACCAAGTTGCCCTGACTGCTGGCTGCCAGTGGATGCGCTACGGGAATCGCCATAAGCTGTCCTGCTTGTATCTCGTTACTTGCAGCGGCTGCGGTCATGAACGATACGCCGATACCGGCACTCGCCATACGCCGTGAAACAGAATGCAGGTTGCAGCGATAGGCGGGCGTGGCGGGTTGCCCGGCGGCGCTAAATAACGCATTTACAAACTGCTGCGACCCCGATACATCGGGCAGAAAAATCAGTTTGTGCTGCAAAAGCTCTGCTACCGTAACACTCTCCTGCCGGGCCAGCAGATGAAAAGGGGCCACCAAGGCGCATAGCGGGCCGCGCTCAAAAGAGTGCACCACCAGCCGCGGGTCCGAAATTGGTCCATAGGTAATCGCGATATCCACCTCGTCGTTGGCTACCATCTCGTGAGGCTCACGGGGGTAGTAGATACCCGTCTTGATCTCGATCAGCACGTCAGGGTAGTGCTCGGAGACACGCTTCATCACATAGTTGATAAAACTATCCACAAACCCGTCGCCCACTGATACCACGACCTTGCCCGCCTGCAGATTGCGCAGCCGGGAAAGCGTATCCCCAAGCTCCGAGTTGAGCCGCCGCTGGGCAAGAAAGCTATCTACTACCAGTAAGCCCGCCTCGGTTAACATCATATGGCGCCCCTGGCGCTCTAAAAGTGCCATCCCCAGCTCTCGCTCAAGACTGCGCACCTGCCGACTCACCACGGAAGGGTTAATATGCAAATGCTCAGCCGCCGCGCGAATACCGCCGCAGCTGCTTACTTCCAGCAAATAGAAAGCACGTTTATCGAGTATATTCATGGATGGCTCGTAATAGGCTGGAGATACATAAAGCATGCTAACCAACTAGCGCATGCCATTGTATTGCGCTGAATCCGCCAGAGCGAGACCAGCGATGTTAGTACACGACAAAGGAATTTATTACTTGCCCTTTTCCCTTTTTAGCGCACCCGACGTGCTGTGCTGTAAAACCTTACATTCACCTGACCATGCTGGCATGCTTTAACGCCTTCCAAGGAGCCTTACCGCATATGACCAGTGTCGCCATCTTTGTTGATACCCAAAACGTCTACTACACCACGCGGGACGCATATCGAAAAAACTTTGATTACAACACGTTTTGGGCGCAAGCCACCGCTAACCGAGAGGTGACGGGCGCGTTTTGCTATGCCATCGATAAAGGCGACCAGAAACAGCGTGAGTTTCAGAACATACTTAGAGCGATCGGTTTTGAGGTGAAGCTCAAACCGTTCATTCAACGCTCTGACGGTTCCGCCAAGGGTGACTGGGACGTCGGTATCACTCTCGATGCTATCGAGTACGCGGAAAAGGCCGATGTTATCGTTTTGGTCTCGGGCGATGGCGACTTTGACCTACTCGCCCATAAAATCCGCACCGTACATGGCAAGAAAGTGGAAGTGTATGGCGTTCCCCAGCTGACCGCCGCTTCGCTTATTAATGCGGCGAGCGAGTTCATCCCTATCAAGCGCGACCTGCTGCTTGGCTAATGGGCTTCAAGTGCATAAACGCCGTGTTTAACCGTCTTGCCAGCGAATCACGCATGACTCATTTTTCGCGCCAGCGTGGGTGGGCAGCGCCATTACAACGCGCAACCCGCCGCCGGTTCGGTTATCAAGCGCCAGCCTGCCGCGATGGGCCATCACGATGCTCCGGGCAATGCTCAGCCCCAGGCCGTACCCGATGCCGCTTGATGGCGCTGAGGCCTCACCCTGCACGTAAGGCTGCATGACGGCAGGCAGATGCTGGTCATGAATACCGGGGCCGTCATCCTGAATCTCAACCTCGACCCAGCGCTCTGTCAGCCGCAGCGTTAGCTGAGCGCTACCCGCATAGTGCAGGGCATTGTCGATCAGGTTGTGCAGCACCCGCCGAATGCTGGCGGCGTGGCCGGAGATAATCACGGCCGGTGCGCCGTGCCAGCGGACATCGCCTCCCGTATCGACGAACTCATCCACCACTTCATTGATCAATCCGGCCAAGTCAAACGCGGCGTGACCATCCGGCGTTGCGCCACTGCTGGCGGAATCCAGAAGCGAGCGAATCAGCTCTTCCATCTGGCCGATATTGGTAACCAGCTTTTCCCGAAGCCGTGCATCATTGATGCCTTCCACCCGAATGCGCATGCGCGTAAGCGGCGTGCGCAAGTCATGGGAAACGGCGGCAAGCAGCTGAGTTCGCTCGCCCATCAGATCAATCAGCTGTTGCTGCATGGCATTGAAGGTCTCGGCGGCCTGGCGCATTTCCTTCGGCCCTTCGACCGGTAAAGGCGGCTGCTCGATGTTCTGACCCAGCGCCGAGGCAGCGCGAACCAGGCGCCGTAACGGGCGAGTGCTGATACGCACCACGATGAGCGCGATAGCCACCAGGGCCAAGGCGCGGAGCAGATAAACGCGCAGGGCATAATCGCCCAGCACGCGCCAGGCAGGCTCAGCGTTCCAACCCTGTTCCTGAACCGCCTGGATGTGCAGCCACTGCCCCGACGCAAGGCGCATCTGGAAGTCGAAATGCCCAACCACGTGAGAAAGACCAAACAAGCCAGCCCACGTTCTGGCGTGGCCGTTCTCATCCCGGATAGTCACGTCGAGCAGCGACAGCTCTACGGCTTCGCCGACCTCCTGACTGAGCGCGGCCTGCAGCATGCTTTCCACGTTTTGCTGGCCACTGTCCAGCCGTGGCGGTGTGGCAAGTGGCGATACCAGAAGCTCAGGGTGAAAGGTTTCCGACGCCAGGTGGGTCATCGCCTCGCCATTGGCCAGTTTATGCAGCGTTTCCACGGTACGAAACGCCACCAAGCGAGCGGGCACTTCGAGTACCTGACTATAGCGCACGTCATACCAGATGCTGCTGAACAGCAGCTGGATCGCCAGGCCACCGGCCACCACAATCACGCTCAACTGCCCGAACAACGAACCAGGCCATAATCGGCACCACCATCCCGGCGTACGCGTCATTCTGAACATGCGCGTCATTGAGAAATAGAGGGTTGTTCGAGCAGATACCCCTCGTTGCGCACGGTACGAATAAAACGCGGACGACGCGCGTCATCCTCAAGATAATGACGCAAGCGGCTGATGCAGACATCAATGGAGCGGTCGTTAACGTAATACTCCCGCCCAAACGCGCGGCGACTCAACTCGTCCCGGCTGACGATGCGGTTAGGAATCTCGCTCAAGGTCTTAAGCACCATGAAATCGGAGCGGGCGAGATCGCAGGCGTGGCCGGCGGGTGATTTCAGCCGACGGGTTTGTAGATCCAGACGCCACCCGGCAAAACACAGCACGGCTTCATCGGCCGCAGCTTGCGGCGGGGTGTCCGGCTTGTCTCTGGCATGCGGTTCTCGGCGCATGACGGCGCGGATACGTGCCAGCAGTTCGCGCGGGTCGAAGGGCTTACACAGGTAGTCATCGGCACCAATCTCAAGGCCGATAATACGCTCCGCCGAAGCGCCGCGGGCGCTGATCATGATCACTGGCAGGCTGCTCTGCTGACGCAGGACACGACACAGGCTCAAGCCGTCTTCGCCTGGCAACATCAGATCGAGAATGACCAGATCCACGCTGCCATTCAGTTGGCCCCACATCTCGCGGCCATTGGCCGCGCCGCGCGTGCGGTATCCCATCCCGGCCAGATAGTCGCAGATCAGCTCACGGATTTCATCATCGTCATCCACCACCAGAACGAGGGCAGATTCATCGTGTTGTTCAGCGCTTGACGCCAACGGCGCTACATCACCCATACAATTCATTACATATGCCCCATAGAGCAAAAGTTTCTTAGCCAAAGACGCCAATATAATCGTGGCCTGGGAAATGGTAAATGCCAATCATTATTATTTTAAGGGACATTCATGATGTATCGCGCCTCGCACACCTTCAGGAACTCGTCTGTGTGTTCAAAAACCCCACTCGCCAAGGCAATTGCGGCCGCCTGTGGTGGCTGCCTGTTAAGTACCAGCGCACTGGCCCAGACAGCAGTTGATGAACCTCAACGTATATCCGACGTCCAGATGAGTACTGTGCAGGTCGAGGCGGCCTATCAAGGCGACCCTGCCCGAAGCTATACAGTGCCCGAAACCAGCAGCTCCACCGGTTTGGATCTCTCCCCTCGCGAGACGCCGCAATCCGTTACGAGTGTTACCCGGCAGCAGTTAGACGATCAGCAAGCGGTCAGCCTGGAAGACGCGCTGGAGCTCACTCCCGGTATCGCCGCCAGCAAAGCGGAAGTGGGCGTACGTACGTCTTACCGTGCCAGAGGCTACAACATCAGCAACTGGAAGATCGACGGCTTGCAGTTCCCTGGCGATTCCGGTTTCAGTGGCGGCGGCAACGCTGTGAACCTGGACCTGTACGAGCGTGTGGATATCGTGCGTGGCGCCAATGGCCTGCTGGGCGGCACCGGTGACCCCTCGGCCACCGTCAACCTGATTCGCAAACGCCCAGAGCGGGAGTTTGGCGGCAGTGCCTACGCCTCTTATGGCCGCTGGGACAACGCGCGCGGCGGGGTGGATATCAATACGCCACTTACCGAGGATGGCAGTATCCGTTCGCGTTTCGTGGTGACCCAGGGCGAAGGCGACGGCTTCCGCGACCATGAATCCACCCGCAGCCGGGCGGCACTGGCCAACTTCGAATTTGACGTAAGCGACGCAACTACGCTGGGAGTGGGTTACCAGTACGAATACAACAAGACCTCGGGCGCTGGCTGGGGTGCCAACATACCTATCTGGTTCGCCAGCGGCCGAAAGACAGATCTTTCACGCAGTACCAATCTGGTCCCTGAATGGAGCTACGCAGAGCAAGAGACCAACACTGCCTTCGCCTCGCTGAATCATCGTTTCAACAGCGACTGGAGCCTTGAGGTACAGGCTGCCCAGAGTAATACCGATGCGTTCAGCAACCTCGCCCTGGGCAAGGTGAACCGCGGGCCAGGAGGCACCTACACAGGCTATTGGGAAGAAGATGGCGGCGGTGCCATTCTGAACGGCATGCGCAATGATAACGAGACGCGCCAGCGCTCCGCCCGGATCGACCTGAACGGCGCCTATGGTCTGCTCGGTCGTCGTCACGAGATCGCGCTTGGCTATAGCGACAGCCGCACGCGTTCACGCACCCATGACCACGACTGCACGCTGAGCAGCGCCACCACGTCCGAGTTTGCCGAAGGCTGCATGTACCGCAACAACAACGGCTTGCCGATCACCGATTGGCGCAACGGCGTCGATGCCGACATCCACCTGAGTGGCGCCCGAAACGGCCAGTCCAGCCTCACCGAGACCGACCTGCGCGGTGTTTATGCGGCTACGCGTCTAAGCATCACCGAGCCGCTTTCCCTTATTGTGGGTGGCCGTACCAGCTACTATAAAACCGAGAATGAAACGGCTTCAGGTGATACTACCAGCCAGCGTGAAACTGGCGTATTCACACCCTATGCGGGCCTGGTCTATGACCTTACGGACAACCACTCGCTCTACGCCAGCTATACCAACATCTTCACCCCGCAAAGTCGGCAAACCACCAGCGGCGACACGGTCAAGCCCATCGCAGGCGACAGCTATGAAGCTGGCGTAAAGGGCGAATGGTTTAATGGCCGATTGAATGCGTCTGCGGCCTACTTCCGCACCCGCCAGGAGAACAGCGCCGTATTGGATGGCAGCAACCTGACCCCCGACGGCAACCAGGCCTACCGCGCGGGTACCGGCAATGAAACCGATGGTATCGATCTTGAGATCGCGGGTGCTATCACCCCAAACTGGAATGTCTACGGCGGCTATACCTACCTGCACTTCCGGCGCATTGATTCGGACGGCCGCAGCGACCCCTCGCACCTGTTCAAGCTGCATACCACCTACGAGCCCGCCGGCCTGTTGAATCGCTGGACCTTCGGTACCGGCGTTTACGCCCAGAGCAATATCGACGCTATCTCAAGCCCCGCCGGCCAACCCACCGACGGCGTCAGTACCGGCTCCACGCCCGCCAACTGGGCAGGCTACGCCACTGTGAACGCCATGGCCCGCTACGATATTACTGACGCCACCAACGTCACGCTCAACGTCGACAACCTGTTCGACAAACACTACTACCAGCGCTACGGCTTCTACGCCGGCGCCATTTACGGCAACCCACGCAGTGCCACGCTAACGCTACGGACCGAGTTCTAAAAGCGTTTAGCACAAGTAAAAAGGCCGCGCAATTTTTGCGCGGCCTTCTCGTTTAAGGGCTGTCGGTTAGCCCGTTTACTCAACGTGCCTCACTATTCGATAGGCAGTCCGCGACCTGTGCTTTATTCGTCATGGAGCCTGCAAGCCGGCAGAGCAATAAAGCGGCCACGCCACACCGGCCTGCGACACTGATACCGGTAGGTAGCTTTTGTGGTTTATAAAAAAAGGCCCTTTCGGGCCAAATAAAATCGACTGCTATCCGATTTAGAACATAGCTATTTAATTTAAAACAAAGCTATCTGTTTTAAAACATAGTGTTATCGTTGGCCGCTTCTTCCGGCACAGACTGGATGACATCCCAGTGCTCGACGATCATTTCATTTTCAACGCGGAAGATATCCACAACGGCTTCACCGCGATCATCATCACCATTGGTAGAGTGAACATGCAGCCAGACCAGGTCGCCATCGGTTGCACTACGCACGATCTCGCTCTGGTAGTCCGGGTTTTCCTGGAAGTAGCCTGCAAAGTAATCCACGAAAGGCGCCTTGCCATCCGGCACGTCCGGATTGTGCTGAATGTAATCTTCCGCCAGCACCAATGAGCTCTGCTCTGTTTCATGCTCGTTGAAGAACTGGTTATAGAACTGGATGACCAATGCCCGGTTTGCTTCCTCGGCCTCAAGATCACGTTCGGCTTGCGCAAACGATACGGCGGGTAAAGATAGCATCAGCACCGACGAGGCAACGCTCAACGATTTCAGTAACGACATGTCAAAACTCCTGTTTCGGGTAGATGGCTCAATAGCCAACGGTAAAACGTTGATTCATGTGGCGAGGCTTCTCCAGCTCATCCACTAATGCCACGGCATAATCTTCAAAGGAAATACTTGAGCCCGCGCCATGGGTCAGCAATTCATCTTGGCCAAGGCGAAAGACGCCGGTACGCTCGCCGGGTACGAACTCTGCCGAAGGCGACAGAAACGTCCACTCAAGATCATTAACGCCGCGTAAAAAATCCAGAAACTCACCACCGGCACTCGCTTCGGGCTTGTAGGCTTCAGGGAAATCCGGCTGATCAATAACTTTCTCGCCAGGAGCAACTTCAAGACTGCCTGCCCCGCCCACCACCAGATAGCGGGCAACGCCACTATCGCGTACCGCGCCCACCAGCTTTTTGACATCACTGGCCGAGAAAGGCACGGCACTGATCACTGCATCATGCCCCTTGAGCAATGCGCCCAACGCCTGTTGGTCGTTGGCATCGCCTTGCTTTGGTGTAACACCCGGCAATGTGGCGATCTTATCGGTATGGCGAGCAATGGCCGTTACCTGGTGCCCTCGGTGTGATAATTCCGCGAGAATACGTGAACCTGCATCACCCGATGCGCCAATAAGTGCAACTTGTGCCATGAGAAACCTCCTGGAGCTTCTATGTTTTATACGGTCTAAAATGTAGACCTTTAGATAAACTTAAAGTAGTTTCTGTAGCCGCGCAAGAAGTCACATTTACCTGACCCGGTCATATCCATATGCCCACTGCATACCCATCCATGGAGCCGTGATGACTGAAATTACCGCTAGCGAAGAGATAGTTCTTGAACAGCCCTGCCCGATTCGTGATGTGCTTGATCGTATCGGCGACCAGTGGAGCCTGCTGATTCTGGAAGCCCTGGCCCCCGGCACGCTGCGCTTTAATGCCCTGATGCGCGAGATTGGCGATATCTCAAAGCAGATGCTCTCCCGCACTCTCAAACAGCTGGAGCAGGATGGCTTTATCACGCGCACGCTCTACCCGGAAGTCCCGCCACGGGTGGAATATACTCTCACCCCGCTGGGGCACTCCTTTCTTGAGCCAATGCAACAGCTGGTGGCGTGGGCGGATACACATCACCGCACTATTGTGGCCGCTCGCCTGCGGTATCAGACCGCCCAAACGAAGCCCTGATGCCTGGCATGCAAGCATTAACGGTATTAGGCGATAAAAAAGCGCCAGGTACGTTTGAATAACGGGTATCAAGCATGCTCATGGTGAGCTCTTGATAGATATAAAAGGAACGAGATACGCGGATCACGCAATAACCCAACATCTTATCGCTATTGCGCTTTTCTTGTTCCGGTGGTCGGAAATGCTTCCGGCTACACACTCGGCTCATTAGACATCGCGTCTCATACACACTAAGGTAGGTGGCCCCTAAGGTTCGTGATCAACACACATCACGAGCCTGTATTTTGCCCCATGTGGGCTGCTTGTTTTGCTATAGATAGGCTGGATCACCAGTACTTTTGACGTTCTGTCCTGCGCGGACATTTTCGATAGAAGAGGGAATCCATGTCACGTCACTACTCAGATGAGGGCAAGTGCATGCCGCGCCGCCCGCCTCCCAGCACTCCTTTTTTTGGGGAGCGCTAACCACAGTACGTTTACTGTGTCTTGCCGTTAAAAAAATAACGTCAACGCGATGCTACGCGCACGTTAATTACCGTTTGCTTTAGCAAAAGGTGATGGACTCCGTCCACGGCTTAAAACCTCTCCCACCTTGCTCGTCGCTGCGTTCAGCATACTGCTTTGCGGTACTGCTTGATCGTGTCCGTTTGACCCAACGAGGACCTGTTTTTGAACAACGAATCACTGTATCAATTCTCATCCCTGACCGTTATTTTACTGCTGCTTGCCTTCTACGGCGGCACTTACCTCATGACTTTCGGCATACGCAAAAAGAACGAAGATGCCGATGCCTTTATGGTATCTAACCATCGAGTGGGCTTTGGCATGGGGGCGGCCAGCATGACCGCTACCTGGATTTGGGCGGCCTCGTTCTACGCCGCCGCAACCTCTGGCTATACCTATGGCGTATCAGGCCCTATCCACTATGGGTTGTGGGGCGCATTAATGATTCTATTTATCTACCCCTTCGGGCGCCGCTTTCGCAAACTGGCACCCAACGCACACACTTTGGGAGAGCTTATTCATGCCCGCCATGGCGCGTCTAGCCAACTAATTCTGGCGCTTTCCAATGTCCTGGGCAGCGTGATTAGCTTGATGGTCAATTTTACCGCCGCTGGGGCATTGGTTTCGGTGCTTTCACCGCTCTCTTTCCAGGCCGGGGTCATCATTGCCGGTTTCGGCGTCCTGCTTTACACGCTGTGGTCCGGTTTTCGCGCTTCCGTACTCACCGACTTTGCTCAACTGGTCGCGCTGATGGCCATTGCCATCGTGATCATTCCTGCGGTTTTCTTCGCCATGGGTGGCCCTTCACAGCTTGTTGCAGGGTTGGCAAATCTGACGCCCGAGCAGAACAACTTCTTCTCGCCAGACGCCATTCTCAATCAGGGCGCACCGTTTTTTGTCGCCGTATTGGCCTATGCGATTGGTAACCAGACGATTTCCCAGCGCCTGTTCGCGGTGAATGAAGACCATATCAAGCCCACGTTCTTGACGGCCACCCTAGGCTACGGCGCGATTGTAATCGGCTTAGGCATGATCGGCTTGATGGCACTGACACTTGGGATTGAGCCACTCAATGGCGACATGAACAATCTCATTCCCCAGATGGTATCCAGCTATCTGTCGCCCTTCTTCATTGCCCTGTTCTTTATTCTGGTGATTGGCTCGCTCTCATCGACCGCTGACTCCGATCTTTCGGCGCTTTCCGCCATTATCATGGCCGATGTCTACGGCAAGAACATTGCGCGCGGCAAGGCAGACCCTAAACGCATGCTGTTTATCGGGCGCCTGACCATGATTGTTGCCACGGTCGTCGGCATCGTATTTGCTAGTTTCTCGCTGGATATTCTGGTGATGCTGGTTTTCGTTGGCGCGCTATGGGGGGCTATCGTTTTTCCCGTGATCGCCAGCTGTTTCTGGGACCGCGTCACCAATACCGCCTTTACGGTATCCGTAGTGGCCGCCATGCTGCTGTTCTGCATTGCGCGCTTTGAATTAGTCCCTCTCACCGGGCTCGGTGGTTTGTTCTTCGAGCTACTCGCAAGCATTGGAGGAGGCGTCATCATCGGCCTGATGGTATTTGGCTTTCTTGGCCGTACCATTGGTTTTATCGTCGGTGTGCTGGCGATGATAGCGATGCTGATTTTTGCCACCGGCTTCCTGCATGACTACACGGTACTGTTGGCCTCCCTCACCGCTTACGGCACCAGCACACTGGTGTGCGTGGTGCTTAGCCTTGCCAGCCGCAAGCCACGTTTCGACTTTGCCACGATAGGCAGAAAAGTGGGCAACTATGACCACACGCTTGACGAAAAAAGTGCAGACGACCGGCCCCAGACGCCGCCACGTCATACGACTGCCAATGCCTAAATAACTTATTTCAGGAGACTGCTTCCATGACGCTACTATTCACTGTCTATGTGCTGGTGTGGCCTGTGCTGACACTCGCTGTACTGGTCGTTATCTGCCGCGCCGTCATGCGCGACCGTCGTAGCGCACGCGAGGAAAACCGCGAACTCGTTTAAACAGCAACCACGTTTAGAGTCCATGCGCTAACGTTAACGCATGGGCTCTAAACCTTAAGTGATGATACTGATCGATAAGGCTAAAACGACAACGCCCCGCAGGCATGAGCCAGCGGGGCGTTGAAGAATGGTAACTAGGCTTAGCGGTTATTGGCCGGCGTTGAACTCATCGATGCCGTAGCTGCGCTCCATTTCACGCTGGTCGCTGTCGAAGCCGCTGATCTCGACCGTACCGTCTTCATCAAGATCGATATCTTCGAAGCGATCGAAGCCGTCGCCGCTGGCCCGGTCGAGCAGACTGTTGAGCTGCTGCTGATCAAGCCCCCAGGGCGCAACCTGAGTATCTTCGTTCGACTCGTGGATGACTTCTCCGCTCTCGCCGTTCAGCGTCAATTCATACGCTTGACCCTCGGCGTTCCAGCCTTCAACCTCGAATTCCAATGTGCCGCGCTCTTCGTCTATCTGCAGTTCGCGAAACGACGTGACGCCTGCACTGGCAGCTTGCCCGATCATATCGGAGAAGGTCGCCTGGTCGAGCGCCTCTTGATAGTCGTTACGGTCGGCCATTGCGCCCTGGCTGAGTCCTAGCGTGGCGGCGGCGGTGAAGGCGAGTGCGATCGATGTCTTTTTCATGGCAATATCCTTTTTCGATGAAGTGACGCTTCGATGAATGAAACGCCTCAAGGTGAAGCGATGTCATCCAGTGGCACCCACTCTACTCAAGCCCACCTTACCCAAGCATGATACGTTCATTCATATTTCGTTCATGTTTTTTCACCCATGCATCGATGCACAAGGAGCGTGGCAAGTTATGGCTCGCAATCGCACACTGCTCAACAGCGTCTTGTTACTTCTGCCAAGGCTTACCGCCTTTGCCTGGCGGGTACTGAGCCACTTTCTGAAAAACCGCGGTATTCTGCTGGCCGGCGGCGTGGGCTACAACATTTTGCTTTCGGTCGTGCCGCTCTTTGCTCTGCTAGGGGTGATGTTGACGCGCGTGGTGGACGAGCAGCACCTGCTAGAGGTGTTGGCGGTGCAGGCGCGCCATCTCGCCCCAGCTCACGCCGAGGTCGTGATGGACGCCGTCCGAGGGCTGCTGGATTCCCGCGACGTGATCGGCATTCTCAGCTTGCCCATCTTGCTGCTGTTGAGTTCCTTCGCCTTTCGCATGCTCGAAGACGCCATAGCGCTGATCTTTCATACCTCTGAGACACCCCAGCGCCACCTCTGGATATCGATGCTGTTGCCCTATGCCTTCATGCTGGTGCTGGGCGCCGGGCTAATGGCGCTGACCCTGGTCGTCACGCTGGCAAGTTCGCTCAATGCGCTGGCGCTGGCCCTCTTCGCCCAGGAGCTACCGCTGGCAGGGCTCTCAGGGTCAGTGCTCAATCTGATCAGTTTTCTCGGTGTATTCCTGCTCTTCAGCGCCATTTACAAGGTGCTTCCGGTTGTCAGGATCTCCCTGCGCAGGGCAGTCGTCGGCGGCTTTGTGGCAGCGCTGCTGTGGGAAGGCGTGCGGCTGCTGCTGGTCTACTACTTTACCCACCTCTCTTTCGTCAACGCCATCTACGGCTCCCTGGCAGCCTTGGTGATCGTGCTGCTCAGCCTGGAAATAGGCGCCATCATTTTATTGCTGGGCGCTCAGGTCATCGCTGAGCTTGAGCGTAACTCGCGCCTTGGGCTCCCCTGGCATATCGACCCCGACCGCCAGCCGATCAGTCGGATTGATTAATTGAGCGGCGGACGCTGTTTTCACTGGCGCAGTACTTGGCGCTATCAATGCGGCACAGCGATATCGGTGATTGACGCAGGTGGGGATAGCGCAAGGCTCAATTTCATGGCGCGCACTTCTTTTGCCGGAGGCTGACCAAATAGTCGCTTGAACTCTCTGCTGAACTGGGAAGGGCTTTCATAACCTACCCGGCTTGCCGCAGCCGCCGCGGTCAACCCATCACGAATCATCATCAGCCGCGCATGATGCAAGCGCGTCGATTTGATGTACTGAATAGGCGAGGTTTGAGTAACGGATTTGAAGTGCGCATGAAACGCCGGAGCGCTCATGCCCACCTCATGGGCGAGCGTGCCTACTTCCAGCGGAGCGGCGAAATGTACATGGATGCGGCGCAGCGCCTTGGCTATCTTCCCGAACTGCCCATAGTGAGATAACGCCGAGCGAACACTTCCGCCCTGTTCGCCGGTCAGCACCCGGTAGCAAATTTCTCTCACGATGGATGGCGCCAGAATGCGTGCATCCGCAGGCGTTGCGAGCGCATCCAGTAAACGTAGCGTTGCACCGGCAAGCGATTGATCAAGCGGCGTGGAAAGCATGCCCCTGGGTGGGATTGGCTGGTAATCACCCGTTGCATCCAGCTGGGTCACAAGCTCTGCAATGACCGCGGCATCAAGGCGGATCGCAATCCCCAGCATCGGCACTTCAGGGCTCGCCTCCGTTTCTGAAATAAACGGTAGAGGTACCGCCAGTACCAGATAGTGATGGGCATCATAAAGATACATTTCACCGCCCAGATAGCCCCGCTTACGCCCCTGGCAGATGATAACGATGCTCGGCTCATATAGAACCGGGGTATTTTTAAGCGTCCGGTTTGAGCGCATCAGGCGCACATCACCCACCAGCGATTGGGTATACCCCTCCTGCGGAGCGAGCTGATATAACCGTTCGATTATCCGGCGCTGCACTACCGCATCGCTACTCGCTACCATGGGCAACCTCGCTAAATGCTCTCACTGTTCGCCATTGTTTATTGCCGCTGACACTGCCAGTACCTTGGGCAACATAAGAGCAATAGTATAGGTTGTTGGGTCGGTTTCCTGCCTCCAGCCCGCCAATTAATAGCTTTAGGCAAGCATGCAAGAGGATCGTCTCTATTGCCGTTCGTGGGCACCCTCTACGCTTTCCCTGTACTTTCCCACAACAGGAAAAACGTATGACCAGCCTATCGAACGTCCCCTCTAAAGTTATTTTATTGACCGGCGCCAGCAGCGGTATTGGTGAAGCCACGGCCCGCGAACTGGCCAAGCAAGGCCATCGCCTGATTATTGGCGCGCGGCGTACCGACCGACTGGAAGCACTGACACACGACCTGCGTGCCAGCGGCGGCACGGTTGATTACCAGGCCTTGGATGTCACTAGCCTTGAAGATATGCAGGCGTTTACAGAGTTTGCGATCACTACCCATGGCCGCATCGATGTCATCATCAATAACGCGGGCATCATGCCGCTTTCCCCACTGTCAGCGCTCAAGGTAGACGAGTGGAACCGCATGATCGATGTGAATATTCGTGGCGTACTAAACGGAATCGCGGCGGTTCTTCCCACCATGCAGGCGCAACAGGCGGGGCAAGTCATCAACATCTCCTCCATCGGCGGGCTGAGTGTCGTGCCCACCGCTGCGGTTTACTGCGCGACTAAATACGCCGTGCGCGCCATTTCCGACGGTCTGCGTCAGGAAACCAACTGCCTGCGCGTAACCTGCGTTTATCCAGGCGTTGTGGAGTCGGAGTTGGCCAACACCATCACCGACAAGGAAGCCGCCGAGGCCATGGAAGCTTATCGTCAGATCGCGCTTAAACCGGAGGCCATTGCCGCCGCCATCGCCCATGCCATCAACCAGCCTGACGATGTCGACACCAGCGATATTGTGGTGCGGCCTACTGCAAGTCTTTAGTTTTTCAGCGGTGAAACGTGCCCAGGTATCCGGTTAAGTGGTAACTAGATACGCCCCCGGTGAGCGTTAAGGCGCTTTGCGGGGGGTCAAATAATCTACAAAATATCGAATTATGAATTTAATAAGTTACGGAATCATAATACCCAACGCATTCAGCGTTGGCGTATCCATCCGGCCGTTAACCTCAATTCCCGATTCAGATTGGAACAGCATGAGTGCTCCGCGGGTTTGATTACCCATTATTCCGTCTAGCGCCCCTTTGTAATATCCCTTGATCATTAATGCCGTTTGTACGCGCATAATGAGCTCTGCAAGGTCGCCACCATCAGCTCTTCTTTGAGGCGCTACATTGGAGGCAGAAGGAGATCTTAAAGAGTTAGAAGAGTTATTTAAATTGGCCCCCGTGCTGGAACCTGAACTGGAACTAGTTGCCGAGCCAATGCTGCTGTTAGTAGTGCTTGGCACAGACCGAGTAGCCGGAGGCGAATAAGTGGTTCTTGGTGCACTGTAGCCGCTTGATCCGCTGTAATGGGATCGGTGAGAGCTGTGGGAGCGGTGAGAACTATGGGAGCGATGCGAACGATGTGCCGCATAAAGATTCACCGCATCCTCAGCATTAAGAGTATTTCTAAATACTGGAGGCTCGTTATCAGAGCTCTTCCCCCAGTCAAACCCTTCAAGCGTATCTGGCCCTGCATAGGCAAATGGTGTACTCACCATAGGGAGAAGCGCCATGGTTTGGCCAATTAAAAGCTTCCAACGGGTTAGCAATTTCATGATGCCCTCCTTACGTATTCAGCAAGCTCATTTATGGTTATTGAACGGATTCCACGGCTCTGCCAACGAGTAGTATGAGACTTAAAGAAGCCCGCACACCGGGCCACCCCTGCACAGCTTTGGCAAGTGTCAATAAACAGGTTTTTCCAGTCAGAAATACTCTGACGATAAAAAGGCATTAATGATGGTTTCAAGACACAGAGTGGCAGGTTATACACCGACACATTCATACCTCTTGCATCCAGAAAGTGTGCTGCTTGGCTCAGCTCTTCCTGATAGTCCATTGGGTCAATCCAAAGCTCTTCGTAATGCTTTTTAGCCAATCCCATATTCTCGACACCCATCAGAGCTACATGCTCTACAAAGGGCATATTGCGGAAAATGAAATAGGCAAGTTCAGGTAGGCGTCGCGTCGTCAACCGGCTCAGTACTACACGAATCTCTATTCGCTGATTCGCCCTAGCAAGATTGTAAATACCCTGCATCGTTTCACTGAACGCGCCGGGAGCTTGCACCACATGGTCGTGATCATGGGCGTTATCCGCATACAGCGGCACGCCCCAGGTCAACTGAGGGTGATCAATCTGCCTTAAATCTGTAATCCAGGTGGGGTCATTAAGCAAGCGGCCATTACTGAGAAGGTGAAGCGACTTTTCCGGAAGCATCTCTTTGGCTTTAAAGAGAATTTCCAGCAACCCATCTCGATAAATGGTTGGCTCACCACCGCTAATACCCAGTTGTTCTTCGCCTGAATCAATTAAACCCATTAGGCGAAGGTTTTCGTCTACATGCCAAGCATCATCAATGTCTTTGGGTGGTTGAGAGCACATCAGGCAGAGACTGTTACATCGATCGGTCATGAACAGTAGATTGCTATTAGAACCTCGTCGATACAGTACCCGCACTACTGGCGACCCCGGCGACACAACAATAACATCACCCGGCTGTACTACATTCGGGTCTTTCGCATTGAGAAGTTGAGTGCCTGAGAATGTATTAGAAGGCATCGTCCCTGTGGAAAAAAGCACTCCTCCCACCGGCAACGATAGTAGTTGATGACTGGTATCTGAA